>JAMCZD010000055.1:8090-31182 GCA_023473405.1 Candidatus Omnitrophota bacterium | reverse complement strand
AGGGCGACACCCGCAGGCCTCAGCGGCACCCCCAGCGCACCCCTGGGACTCTCGTTCAACAGCTGGGACCACAAGGCACAGCCCCGGGACCAAACAAAATGAGAATTGCTGAGCAGCCGGCGCCCGTCGGGTCGCGTGCCGAAGTCAAGACAGGCAAAACGGTTGGGATTTGACCCCCGCGACTGGATGATTTAGAGTGCGCCTTTATTTATAAATATGAACATATTAGTTTGCGATCCGGTATCACCCAAAGGTGTTGCTCTATTGCAGCAACAGCCCGAATTTAAGGTTAGCGTCTTGAATCGGAAACATTCGGAATCCGAGCTGTTGCCGCTGGTATCGGACATGAACGCACTGGTGGTCCGATCGGAAACCAAGGTTACCCGGAAGGTGATTGAAGCGGCGTCTAAGTTGCGCGTGGTGGGACGAGCGGGGGTCGGAGTCGATAATGTCGATGTCGAGGCAGCCACCCAGCGGGGAATAGTGGTCATGAACACTCCTGGCGGCAACACCATCTCGACCGCGGAACTAACCTTTTCAATGCTCATGGCGTTGGCACGCAGAATTCCCCAAGCTCATATGTCCATGAAGGCCGGCGAATGGAATCGGAAGGCATTTCAAGGAATGGAACTTTACGGCAAAACACTGGGCATTGTTGGCCTGGGGCGCATCGGCACCGAAGTGGCCCGGCGCGCCCAAGCGTTTGGGATGGAAGTCCTTGCCTATGATCCATACCTGGCCCCTTCCAAGGCCAAAAACTTGCAGGTCGAAGTGGCGGAATTGAACCAAATCTATGCGCGCAGCGATTTTATCACGGTGCACATGCCTTTGACCGAGGAAACGAGGGGCATGCTGAACGCCGATGCCTTCGCCAAGATGAAACATGGGGTGCGTGTCCTTAATTGCGCCCGAGGCGGCATTATCAAGGAAGCGGACCTCATCACCGCGATTCAAAGCGGCCAAGTCGCCGGCGCGGCGCTGGATGTGTACGAAACGGAACCGCCGCCGGCGGACCACCCGTTACGGGCACTGCCCCAGGTCATCATGACTCCCCATTTGGGCGCCAGCACCTCCGAGGCTCAGGACAACGTCGGCATCGAGGTGGCGGAAGCCATCATCGATTTCCTTGTGCATGGCGCGGTTCGCAATGCGGTGAACCTGCCGAGCCTGGATACAAAGACCTACGAATTAGTGAAGCCTTATCTGAATTTGGGCGAAAAGCTGGGTCGGTTATTGGCTCAACTGGCGCCAAAGAGCAACGAACGCCTGGTCGTCTCATATGGCGGCAAGGCGGCGGACCTGCCCACCGATCCCATCACCCGGGCTGTGCTCAAGGGCTTCCTCGAGTTCGCCGGTGGCAGCGAGGTGAACTACGTCAACGTTAAATTGCTGGCCCAGTCCCTCGGCCTGCGAGTGGAGAGCATCAAGTCCAACGAAGAGACCGATTTCAGCGAATGGCTCCATGTAATCGTCTCCTCGGACGGTCAAAAACACTCGGCGGCAGGAACCTTCTTCAGCGCGCGCCATCATCCCCGGATTGTCCGGTTGAATGATCGCCCGGTCGAAATTGTTCCCAAAGGGGTCCTGCTCCTGATGACCAATAAAGACCGCCCGGGCATTGTCGGTTACATTGGCACCCTGATGGGCAAACACAAAGTGAACATCGCCAGCATGAGCCTGAGTCGGAACACCGTCGGCGGGCAGGCCTTGACGGTGTTGAACCTCGACAGCGTGCCGGGACCGGCTCTGCTCGAGGAAATTCAACAAGACCCGGATATTAGCAATGTCCGTATCGTCAAACTATGAAGAAAAGCACTTTTCTACTGGGTTGCCTCGGCGCCTCTTTGATCGCTGGACCGGCAGTCAACGCGGCTGAATCGGAGACCAACAGTCCCCTTTTCTCGACCTCGTCTAATTCCAATACCAACCTATTCCCGGATGAAGTCGTGGCGCGAGGCAAGGGGTTTGAAATCAAACGCAGCCAGGTCGACGAGGCCTTTACCACCTATCGTGCCAGCGTCGCCGCCCAAGGCCAGGCCGTTCCCGAGTCCCGGCGTGCCGAATTGGAGGACCAGGTTCTCCAACGGTTGATCAATTGCCAACTCCTCAACGGGCGAGCCACCTCGAGCGATAAAGCTCTCGCCAAGGAAACCGCGGATAAGACGTTCGATGAATATCGGAAGCGCATGCCGTCCGAGGAAGCCTTCAAACGACAACTCCTTTCCCTGGGAATGACAGTGGAACAATTCCGAAAGCGCATTTTCGAGGAATCAACCTTTAAGGCGGTTATCGATCGGGAATTGAAAGCCAAAGTCACCATCTCGGACGCTCAGGCTTTGAAATTCTACGATGAGAATCCCAGCCGCTTTGAGCTGCCCGACCGAATCGTCGCCAGCCATATCCTCTTCCTGACCATTGACCCGATGACCCGGCAGGAACTGCCCGAAAAACAAAAAGAGGAAAAAAAGGCGCTGGCCGAAAAAATCCTCGCCCGCGCCAAGGCGGGTGAAGACTTTGCCAAATTAGCCAGGGAATTCTCCGAAGACCCCAGTTCGAGGGATCAAGGTGGCGATTTGCCGCCTTTTTCCCATGGCCGCATGGTTCCGGAATTCGAAAACGCCGCCGCGGCACTCGCCACCAACCAGATCAGCGGGATCGTCACCACCCAATTCGGCTATCACATAATCAAGGTGCACGAGAAACTGCCGGCGCGGAAGGTTCCCTTCAGCGAAGTCAAAGCAGACATCACGGAATACCTGGCTGTCCAAGCCGCCCAAAACCAGTTGCCGGATTTCCTCAAGAAACTCCGCGCCTCGGCTGATGTGCAGATCATCCCGCGGTCCAAGCGATAACCAGCAATAATTGAGCGCGGATGCCGTCATCCGCGCTTTCCATCACCGCCCCCGCCGTGGTGTCCCGGGACACCATGCTAATTCCCGAGAAACTCGAACGCGGCCCTTTGCACATTAAGCCGCGGTCCCGCAAACAGGCCGGGGGGCGGCTCGACGCTCAAAACCGGCGCAACGCTCGATGACCACGGCTGGGAAAAACCCTGCGAAGACCAATCACTGGTGACATTGAGCATCATGGGCGCGAAAGATACCCAGTCCTTGGGGACACTCTCCGGTCGATCACCCATCATCCGCGAAAGGTTTAATCCCAACAAGAGCAATCCGCATACTGCCACCCCATAGGCGCCCGCCAGTACCGGCCTGCATTTCAATACCTCCACCAGACGTTGCCATCCCGTGATCGGCTCAGCCGCTCCAGCCCTGATCCCGGCAATGACCTGGCTGCTGAAATCGTCGAAATATCCAGGCGGCGGCTGTTCGTGTCGCTTCAACGATAGCAATCTTGACAAATTCTCGAAGTCTTCCGGCGCGGATTTCATATCTGTGCTATTTGAGATAATCAATCAAGTAGGCTTGCAATTGCTGCCGTGCGTAAAACAAACGCGAGCGCACGGTCCCAACGTTGCAATCCATTATCTTGCTGATCTCTTCGTGCGATAAACCCTGTATATCATGCAGGGTAACAACCGTTCTATGGTCGATGGACAACTTCTGCATGGCCATGTTCAATTTCTCCTGCAACTCAGCCAAATTAAGGTCGCGCCGCGGGGTTTTATCGGAAATCAAGGCCACAAGATCGGGGTCGTGTTCGGCATTCACGTCCACGTCGTTCAGACTCAGGTAGGTGCGGTTCTTTCGTTGCTTAAGGAAATTGATGGTCTTGTTTACGGCGATGCGGTAAACCCAGGTGAAAAAGCTCGAATCGCCTTTGAACGATTTCAGGGCGCGGAACGCTTTGATGAAAGATTCCTGGGCCAGGTCGTTGGCATCCTCATGGTTGGATGTCATATGATAAACGGTGGCGTAAATTCGCTCCTGGTAACGCCGCACGAGTTCATCGTACGCCGTCAAATCCCCCCGCTGCGAGCGACTGACAAGTTGCTCGTCATCGACCTCGCTGAGGGGCAAAGGCGCTGGAGCCTTGGCAGTGGCCGTTTCGATCATATGACCAGGGTTAATTCCTAAGATGAAACCCCTAAAGCATCGGTTTGTTGCGCCAAAAAACAAGTGAGCTGGTGCAGTGCGGTGCGACCGCTCGTATCGGGCAGCGCCTTCAGGCATTGCTGAGCGGTGCCAAGAAACTGCTGAACGACCCGGCGCGACTCGGTGAGCGCATCGTATTTATCGAGCCATTCCAGCAAGGAAATCAATGCGTTTGGTGTTGCCGACTGAAGGAGGCCTCGAATTTGAGACTGGTCGGACTCGGTGGCGCGTTCCAGAGCCAAAAGGACCGGCAGGGTCAGCTTATGATTTGCCAAATCCGTTCCCAATGTCTTTCCCGCCGACGCCTCGGTCCCGAACAAATCCAGGCAATCATCATAGAGTTGGTAAGCGGTTCCCAGGGCCAAGCCGTATTGGCGCAAGGCTGAACGCTTCACTCCTTTCGTCCCGCCCAGGCCAGCCCCCAAATCACACGAAAGTGCGAACAGCTCGGCTGTTTTCATGCCCAGAATTTTGAAATATTCAGCCCGAGACAGATGGAAGTTGCCGCGCTGTTGGTTCTGCAGGATTTCACCGGAACAAACCGCGTTGGTGGCCGCAGCAACGGCTCGGCAGATATCTGGTGTGGGGAAACTGGCGGCTAATTTCACGGCATGGGCAAACAGGCAATCCCCCAGGAGAACCGATATCTCGTTTCCCCAGTTGGCAGCAAGCGTCGGCTGCTGGCGGCGCATCTCGCCTTCATCCACCACGTCATCGTGAATCAAGGTAGCCAAATGGACCATCTCGATGATCACCGCCACGGTCACCAAATCCCGGGTAACCTCGCCAACGGCGCCCGCGCTCAAGATCACTAAGGCCGGGCGAAGCTGTTTGCCCTGGTTGGCCAACACGTACCGGGTATAAATAGCCATCTCCGGTTCGAAGGCCTGCACCTGTTTTTCCAGTTGGTGCGCCACCTGCTCCAGAAACGGCTCGACCGGTTCCACAATCCTTTTCCAAAAAACGCGCGCATCGGCGCTGGACCCGGATTTGACAGGCATCGTCACCGCCTTAGTTTCAGCAGCCAACATTTCATGAGAAATTACGTTTCTCTTGGCAGCAAGTCAAACCGTTATCGTCATCCCCGTCCGCCGTTGACCTGCCACCGATCACGGCCCCGACTCCTGTCCACACCACGGCCGGATCGGGCGGTAATGCCACTTGCCATTCTCGATGAAATTCTCCAAGCTGATCGTGGAGACTATATGGTTAGCAAGGCACTTATCACGGGCGTTACCGGCCAGGACGGTTCTTATCTGGCCGAATTACTCTTGTCCAAGGGCTACGAGGTTGGAAACATTTTTTAATAACCTAGCAGCTTCAACACCAGCCGGTTGGACCCCATTTATTCCGATCCGCATTTGGGCCAGCGCCCATTCTTCTTGCATTATGGCGATTTGAGCGATGCAAGCGCATTGAATCAGCTCATCGGCAAGATTCAACCCACCGAGGTTTACAACCTCGCCGCCCAGAGCCACGTGCGCGTCAGCTTTGACATTCCGGAATACACCACCGATATAACCGCCGTGGGCGCCCTCCGGCTCTTGGAAGCCATCCGCCAAACCGGTGTCCATGCGCGCTTCTATCAGGCCTCATCCAGCGAGATGTTCGGCAAGGCTCGGGAAGTGCCGCAGACTGAGTCCACCCCGTTTTACCCTCGAAGTCCCTATGCTTGCGCCAAGGTCTTCGCTTATTGGATCACGGTCAATTACCGCGAAGCCTACGGTCTGCACGCCAGCAACGGCATCCTTTTCAACCATGAATCCCCCCGGCGAGGCGAGACCTTCGTTACCCGTAAAATTACGCGCGCCGTAGCCCGTATCCAGTCCGGTTTGCAGGAAAAACTCTTCCTCGGCCAGCTCGAGGCAAGGCGGGATTGGGGTTATGCCAAGGAATACGTGGAGGCCATGTGGCACATGCTCCAGCAGGACGAACCCGGCGACTACGTCATCGCAACTAATGAATCACATTCGGTTCGCGAATTCCTCGAACTGGCCTTCAGCCGGGCGGGACTGGACTGGCGAAAGCACTTGGAAACCGATTCGCGCTATAACCGCCCCACTGAAGTGGATCAGTTGATCGGCGATTACAGCAAGGCCCGACGCCAGCTCGGATGGGAACCCAAAACTCGCTTCCCCGACCTGGTCAAGCTCATGGTTGACGCCGACATCCAGCTCCTGAAGGACCAACGCGAAGGCAAATTACGATACAGCGATTAATCCCATGCCGCGCTGCTTTATTACCGGGATCACCGGACAAGACGGTTCGTATTTGAGCGAGTTGCTGCTCGAAAAGGGCTATGAGGTCCACGGCCTTGTCCGCCGCCACAGCAGCCTGGGCCGCTCTCGGATAAGCCACCTGATAAGCGACGCCGACCTTTACGATCGCAGGCTTTTCCTCCACACCGCCGATTTCGAAGACCCGCTCGCCTTGAGGCGCGTGTTGGTCAAGGTGCAGCCGGATGAAATATATCACCTGGCCGGTCAAAGCGACGTGGGCCTGAGCTTTGAAATGGCGGAATCAACCTGCAGGTTCACCGCCCTGGCTACCCTCGAGTTGCTGGAGATGTTTCGCGACCTGCCCCATACCCCCCGACTGTTCCACGCTTCATCCAGCGAAATCTTTGGCCAACCCGCGCAAGCGCCCCAGGATGAACAGTGCCCGGTCGCACCGGTTAATCCGTATGGTTGCGCCAAGGCCTTTGCCACCCAATTGACAACGGTTTACCGCCGATCCTTCGGTGTCTTCGCATCGAACGGTATTCTTTACAACCATGAGTCCCCGCGACGCGGTGAAAATTTCGTGACCCGCAAAATCTGCCGTGCCGCCGCCGCCATCAAACTGGGCCGCCAGACCGAGTTGCGCCTCGGTAACATGGAGGCCAAACGGGACTGGGGACATGCCCGGGACTATGTGCGCGGCATGTGGCTCGCCCTCCAATATTCATCCCCGGGAGACTTTGTCTTTGCGACCGGCCAGCTTCATACCGTGCAGGATGTGGTCGAGGTGGCTTTCGCCTCTGTTCAGCGGGATTGGCGCGAATATGTTCGTCAAGACCCTTCCTTGATACGGACGGCCGAAACCGGTCAATTGGTCGGCAACCCGGCTAAGGCCAAGCGGCTATTAGGCTGGGAGCCGCAAACGGGTTTCCGCGAAATGATTGTGGAAATGACAAAGGCCGAACTTGAAGCCATGGGGGACCCCCACTAAAACCCTTCCGTCTTTCACGAGTTTCGATTTACCAAAAGACCGGCAAGCAAGCCAACGCCGAATGCGAATCCCACCCACGGATAGGGGTACCGGCGAATGTTCTGATCCGTGGCATTGGCACATACGACTGCCTTTGCCCGGATTTCCTCGCAACCCGTCTTTATCTTTTCCATCGCTTCGATCAAATCCTCTTTGGTCTTCTTCGTCCAATTCTCGCTCGCCAACTTGACCAACTCCTCCGTGTCGCCCAGCAAGGTCGTCAAGTCACGCAGGAGTTTCTTCTTGGTTCCTTCTTCCGCTGATAGGTTATTAAAAAATGTTTCCATATTTTACATTAGACGACACCCGCGCCGATCGCTTTCAAATTCACCCTGCTCACAGCCTACAATCGGGACGAAGGTTTGGGAAATGGAATCTGCCCCAGCCGGGATGCTTGCCAGCCCTCCACCAGGCCCAATGAATCGAGCCGTTTCGCTTCCGTCAGCAGTCACGGCCATGGGACGTTTTGGAAACTGCCGGCTGAGCTGGCAGCATTACGGACAACCTCAAGTTCGTGGCAGCAAATCCCCGGTCATGGCCTTCTCCTCTTTCAGTTCATTGACGCTGGCATCGATCTTGGCGCGGCTGAATTCGTTGATGGTAATACCTTGGACTATTTCAACTTTCCTGGTATCGGAGCGAATGGGAAAGGAACAAATCAATCCCTTTTCCACACCGTAACTTCCATCGGAGCAAAGCGATGCGCTGTGCCAATCGCCGGCTGGCGTGGGATTGATGAGGGAAGCCACGCAATCAGTAATCGCGTTGGCCGCGCTAGCCGCGCTCGAAGCCCCTCGGGCCTTGATGATGGCAGCTCCCCGCTGTTGCACCGCGGCAATGAAATCCTTCTTTAACCAGGTCTCATCCGCAATGACTCCCGGCGCCGGTTTGCCATCGATACGTGCATTGTAGAAATCCGGGTATTGAGTCGAGGAATGATTCCCCCAGATTGCCATGTTCGTGACCGCTGTTACCGCCACTCCTGCCTTTTGGGCCAGTAGCGACCTGGCGCGATTCTCATCCAGCCGAGTCATGGCAAACCACCGGTCGCGCGGCACATCCGGGGCGTTGTTCATGCAGATTAAACAATTGGTGTTGCAAGGATTTCCCACTACCAGGATGCGCACATCGCTGGCGGCGTTCTTTTGAATGGCGCGTCCCTGGCCAACGAAAATCTTGCCATTGATCCCGAGCAATTCCTTTCGTTCCATCCCCGCCTTGCGCGGCACGCTGCCAACCAGCAATGCCCAATTGATTCCCCGAAAACCCTCGTCCAGATTCGCCGTCGGCACCACCCCAGCCAATAGCGGAAGGGCGCAATCCTCCAATTCCATCACCACCCCGCGCAGGGCCGGCAATGCCGGCTCAATCTCGATCAAATGCAAAACCACGGATTGATGCGGACCGAACACAGCCCCGGAAGCAATACGAAACAGCAAGGCGTACCCGATCTGGCCGGCAGCGCCGGTTACGGCAACGTGAATAGGTGTCGAACTCATAGTTAATATTAATTTATCCCAATATAGAAGCCAACCTCCCACGCGCGCAAGCAGGAACCGCGATGCGCATAAAATGAAAAAGGCGCGGGTTCGACCCGCGCCTTCTTACGCAATTGGTGTCTGGTAATTAACTATGGCTGGAACGTCGGCGATAGGCGAGCCAACCACACCATGCCAAACCGGCCATGAAAGCGAACTGGATGGTGCTGGGTTCGGGAACCGCGGTAACGCGCGCTCCAAAATTGGCTACCGGAGAGCCGGCGAAATCCTTAAGCTCCCATTGGCCGCTGGATTTATCCCAGAAATCATCGAAGCTCGAACCAACCGTGGGCGGATTGTAGAATAGCAAACCCACCTGCTCCGTCCCTTCCACGCCACCAAACGTCACGCTCCACGTGAAGTCCTGGGGAACGTTCAGGCTCAGGCCAGAAGCGGTAAAGGTATTAAAACCAGCCGCTATCGGAAAGACCCCGCTGTCGTAGAGCAGGGTGCCTGGTGCGGGGGTCACCGGCGGTGTGGTGCCACCAAACACATTGGGGCCGTCATTGGAATAAAACTTTAAATCGGCAGTTTCGTTCCCATTGGCGCCATGGCTCAAGAAATAGTCGAACTTGAACTCGGTAACCGTGGGAGAGGCAAAGGCATCGGACAACTTAACCTGATCCCCGAACTCGCCCAGAGAAGAAGGGGCATAGAAATCGCCGAGGTAAGTTGTCGAATTATCGTAAACCACTTGAGGTTGCTGCGCTTGACCGATGACGCCCAGCGAGATTGACGCCAAAAGAATAGCCAGGGTTTTGGTCCAGGACCGCATATTATTTTTCATAACTCTTTGTTCTTAAATCGTTTACTACAACACACCCATTGCGCCAAAACTGCAATCCAGTTTTATGTTGCCTATTTCTACCCGATTTCGTCACGATGAGTCAAGTCCATAAATCACTTTTTTTCAGTGTTCTTTTCAGGCTCGATCTCACATTGTAACCTATTAGTAATCAGTTCGTTAGCTTTTTACTTCGGAAATCGCCGACGACTGGCAGGTAATTTTCTTTGTCGGAATTTGAGTTTTTATAGTGAACCTGCGGCGGGAACGGCGGATACAAGGCAGGTAGAAAGGCGCAGCGACACCGCCTTAATATAGTGGGCCGAGCGATATCTAAGGCGGAGTGACACGCGGATGAGTGCATCCGCGTTCCTGATAGGGCTGGTGCTGCTGCGCCGCCTTGGTTGGAAGACGCCTTGGTCGTCGCTTGACGATGAACCGGGGAGCGGGTTAAAACCCGGTCCTATCAATTATGAAGAATCAAATAGCGCATACCTCATGGCCAGGGCGGTTTTCGAGTATTGGAATTTTGCCGGTTTTACTTGCGGGCTTGGTTTCGCTTCAAGGCCAGCCGGAAACATCGGGCGAGGAAGGCTGGGAATCGCTTTTTGACGGGAAGACTATGGCTGGCTGGCGCGGATTTAACCAACCGGGCTTTCCCCAACAAGGATGGGTAGTTGAAGATGGTTGCTTGAAGCACCTCAAGAACGGCGGGGGTGGAGATATTGTCACGGTGCGCGAGTATGCCAATTTTGATTTTCGCTGGGAATGGCGCGTCGGTCCGGGGGCCAACAGCGGAGTGAAATACATGGTTGTCGAGGCCCGCCGCGCCCCGATAGCGCATGAATACCAGATATGGGACGATGCGGGGCGCCCGGTGGATAAGGAGAGCACCGGGGCTTTTTACGATGTTTTGGCGCCGCGGAATCCTCCGCTAAAACCCAGCGGCCAATTCAACCAATCACGTCTTCTGGTTCAGGGTTTACACGTCGAGCATTGGTTAAACGGCGAAAAGGTGCTCGAATACGAATTGGGAAGCCGCGAAATCGAGGAAGCGGTCTCCGCCAGCAAGTTTAAGGACGTCCCCGGATTCGGTGTGAAAATTCAGGGACCGATCCTGTTGCAGGATCATGGCGGCGAGGTCTGGTTTCGGAACCTCGAGGTGCGCCGTTTGCCGGCAAGAGAATCCCGGTGAAAAAACCATCGAACGAACGTTCGATGCCACACCCCGTAGCAGCCTGCATCAGCCGGGTCTAATATTCTCTCCGGAGGGATGGAGTTTTTCGCCAACGCACTTGACAGTGGCCGGGTATTGCAATACCCCCATAAGGTGCTTTTATGAAGCCGGTTGAACGAATCAACGACTCGAATTGCAACTAACTTATAATAAACGTCTTAAGATATGCCTCGAAAATTTAGTGGCTGGGGCTGGCTCCTTGGCCTTTTCTTAACCGCTGGCGCTTTCAGCTCCTGGGCCAGTGAAGCGGATATCCGAATCCCGCCGTTAAAACCCGTCAGTTTCAATTTGTTTGGGAGCGAGATAAGCGGCCTCTCGTTGATGTATGCGGGCCTCGTTGTCTGTCTCATTGGCGTCGCCTTTGGACTGCTGCAATACATCCAGACCAAAAACCTTCCAGTCCACAAATCAATGGGGGATGTCTCAAATACAATCTGGGAAACATGCAAGACCTATTTGCTCCAACAGGGCAAATTCCTGGCAGTGCTGTGGGTTCTGATCGGGATATGCATGAGCTATTATTTTCTCGTGCTCCAGCACGAGACGATTGGGCGGTTGGTGGTCATTTTGATCTGCTCGATCCTGGGCATCCTGGGGTCCTATGGGGTGGCTTGGTTTGGCATCCGGATCAACACCGTCGCCAATTCACGCGGCGCCTTTTCCTCGCTGAGGGGGAATCTCCTCAAAACCCTGCTTATTTCGCTGCGGTCCGGCATGAGCGTGGGCTTGCTGCTGGTGAGCGTGGAGCTGTTCTTCATGATTTGCATCTTGTCGTTCCTGAACGACCTTGCGGGTCCCTGTTTTATTGGATTTGCCATCGGCGAATCGCTCGGCGCCAGCGCGCTCCGAATATGCGGCGGCATCTTCACCAAGATCGCCGATATCGGATCGGACCTGATGAAGATCGTGTTCAAATTGCCCGAGGATGATCCGAAGAATCCGGGGGTGATCGCCGATTGCACCGGGGACAACGCCGGCGACAGCGTGGGGCCGACGGCGGATGGATTTGAAACGTATGGGGTAACCGGTGTGGCCCTGATCGCCTTTTTAGCCCTGGCACTGGCGGGCCAGCCAACCGTGTGCGGCCAATTGCTTATTTGGATTTTTGCAATGCGCATCTTGATGATCCTCACGTCGCTGGCCTCGTATTTCATGAATTTGGGCTACAGCCGATCGCGTTACCTCAATCAGAAGGATTTCAATCCTGAAGCCCCGCTGACGAGCCTGGTGTGGATCACCTCGATTGTTTCCATCCTGGTGACCTTTGGTGCCAGCTACCTCATGCTCGGCAACATGAAAGATCATCCGGGACTGTGGTGGGTTCTTTCCGCCATTATAAGTTGTGGGACGCTGGCGGGAGCGCTGATCCCCGAGTTCACCAAGGTCTTCACCAGCACCCATTCCCGCCATGTCCAGGAGATTACCAATGCCTCGAGACACGGCGGCGCCTCGTTGAATATCCTGTCCGGATTTGTGGCCGGCAATTTCTCCGCTTTTTGGAATGGTCTGGTCATTCTCCTGCTCATGTTCCTGAGCTATGAATTCTCCAGCTTCGCCGGTTCCCCCTTCGCCAAACTCATCCCGCCCGAATATGCGTTTGCCGCCCCGATCTTCGCCTTCGGCCTGGTTGCCTTCGGCTTCCTGGGCATGGGACCGGTAACGATTGCAGTGGACAGTTTCGGGCCGGTGACGGACAACGCCCAATCCATATATGAGTTAAGCCAGATTGAATCCCGCCAGGGCATCCGGGATGACATTAGAAAGAATTTCAATTTTGATCCGGACTTCGAGAACGCCAAATACCAACTCGAAAAAGGGGACGGTGCAGGCAATACCTTCAAGGCCACCGCAAAACCCGTGCTGATCGGCACCGCTGTGGTCGGGGCTACCACCATGGTCTTTAGCATCATCATGCTCCTGGAAAACAACTTCGGCAAGGTGGTCGAGCGCCTCAGCCTGGTACAGCCGGAAGTGATCATGGGCTTGCTCATCGGCGGCGCCGTCATTTACTGGTTCACAGGCGCTTCCTGCCAGGCGGTGGTCACCGGCGCTTACCGGGCGGTGGTTTATATCAAAGAGCATATCAAGCTAGATGCCGCCACCGCGTCCGTCTCCGACAGCAAGGAGGTGGTCAGGATTTGTACCCAGTATGCCCAGAAGGGCATGATCAACATCTTCATCGTCATCTTCTGCATGGCGCTGGCCCTGGCGTTTTTTAATCCCTATTTCTTCATCGGCTATCTTATCGCAATCGCCTTCTTCGGCTTGTTCCAGGCCGTGTTCATGGCCAATGCCGGGGGCGCCTGGGATAACGCCAAGAAAATCGTCGAGGTCGATCTCCGCCAAAAGGGGACTGACCTGCACGCCGCCACCGTTGTCGGTGACACCGTGGGCGACCCGTTCAAAGACACCTCGTCGGTATCGCTGAACCCGGTAATCAAGTTTACCACGTTGTTTGGCCTGTTGGCGGTCGAGATCGCGGTCCGAATGCTGCAAGACTCCAACCTGAAGCAATATACGGCCTGGATCGGCGGGTTCTTTTTCGTGATCGCCCTGATTTTTGTCTACCGATCCTTCTACGGAATGCGCATTCCTCAAGAATGAGTTCCGGCAACAACCGGCACTGAAAGAATCGTCCCTTTCATCGAACGCAACTGCCAGCGTGTGTGGTTTGCCTCGAGCGTGACCGATCCGGCCACGCTCGTGTATATCACCGGGATGCCCCGCCGTTCCAAACGCTGGCGCAGCTCTTCCGAGGCCTGTTCGTTGACGGGAGAATTGGCGGTGCTGACGATAATCACCCGGGGTCGGACGGCATCGACCAGGGAATCGCTCAATGGTTCACCCTTCGAAGGTATCCCTGTGATTAAGATGTCTGCCCTCAAATCTTCCCCGTAATCAAGCAGGGCGCTTTGCCCTGCTTCACCCAAATCAGAACAAAGAAGCAACCGGAGCCCGGGCAACTCCCCGCGCAGCACCATTGCATTGTCGTCGGCCAACGAAAAATCACCTTTCGCAGACGGATATAACACCACCCAGGCCCCTATGCGATCCCCCCGCTTGATCCGGCGACAGGACCGCTTCGCCTGTTCCCAATCCGCCACCAACCTCCGGTAAGCCGAGGAGCGGAACCGAACCGGGCTGGTCACGATTTCGCACCCGGCGAATTCCGCGGCAACGATGGGAAGACCCCCGACATGGCGCAGGTCGCCATGGGTGAGCAGGCAGGGTGGCAGCCAATTCACCCCTCGGGCTTTCAAGAAGGGTTTCACGACAAACTCGGCGCTCGAGGCATTCCCGGCGTCAACCAGCAGATCGTGGGAACGCCCCGGTGCGTCGACATAGATCGAGTCGCCCCCGCCCACCGCCAGCACGGTCAGGCGAATCCGGCCCATTTGGGCAATGGCGTGCCAAGCACAGAGCCCGGCCAGAACGCCGACGATCCCCGTCGCCCAATACCTTCGCCGGGGTACGAAAAGCCAGCCAGTCAGCGCAACCCCCAGCACCGCGTAATAGGCCGCAAACTCAAAGGCACCAGGGGCCGGGACATAAAAGAAGCTGCCCGGCAGCGTTGACATCCATTCGCTCAGACGCACCATGATTTCCATCCAGAACCAGCCGGCATGATTGAACAACACCGAAACCGGGGCCAACCAACTCCCGCAAATCAGGCTGCCCAAATTGCACATCAAAGCCAGGCTGCTCAATGGCACGATAAGCAGATTGGCCAGCAAACTAATCGGCGTAACAAGATGGAAGTAATACGCAATCAACGGCATCGACCCGATCCAGGCGGCCAGTGAAGTTGCGAAGCTCATAGTAACGAAGCGCAGTGGAGAATCGAGCCGGCGCGACCAGCCGGGCCGCAGCTCGGCTGGCAGGAAAGGGTCTGTCTGGAGCAGGCGTTGACGCGCCCGTTCCAGAGGCGGCAGCACCAGCGCAATGCTCATCACCACCAGGAATGACAATTGAAAGCTGGCCTGAAAAAGCTGCCGCGGCTCCCATAACAGGATTAAAAAACCGGCTGCCGCGAGCGAGTTGAGCAAATCCGACGGACGCTTCAACGCCCAACCGGCAATCACGATGCTCATCATCAAAGTCGAGCGAATGGCGGACGGCTGCCATCCCGTGGCGGCAGTGTAGAACCAGATTGATGGAATAACGATCCAACCGCACGCCCCGCGCGGCATCCGCCCCACTCGAAGCAGACTCACCAAAATGCCGGCGATCATGGCAATGTGCAGACCGCTAATGGCAAAGATATGCATCGTGCCGGTGCGCATGAACGGCTGCGAGACTTCGCCCGTCAGCCCCGTCTTCCAGCCCAATGCCATCGCCCAACTCAGCCGAAGCGCCTCATCCTCGGCTGGCAATCCGCGTGCCAGGGTTTCCTGCGCCCATCGACAGAACCGATCAGCCAATGGGGGAACATCGGGTGACTGCGGGTCTGGCACGAGCTGCCAATCATTGGTGCTATCCGCCTTGAGCTGATAATAAATTCCGCGCCACTGCAAGTATCGGCGATAATCAAACAATCCTTCCGCCACAGGGCTCGCGGGCGGTCCCAACACGCCTTCGACCTCCACCGATCGTCCCTCGAAGAATTCCGCTCCCAGTACACCCGGGGTGCTGATCGCCACGCGCCCCGCAGCGCGTTGCCAGCTCGATTGGCGCCGAATGGCCCACACATCGATCTCTGCCTGAGACCGCTCGGTTATCCGTTGCCCGCGTTCGTAAACACGCCGAACAGGGGTACCGCACAGTGTTCCCCGGAGAGTTGCCAGTTCAGTTCGGGCACCTGACACCCGGCGCAGGTCATACGGGGAGAGAATCGCGGTGCGCCACGCCAGGTTCGCCCAACCCGCCATTATCAGCAAGAAACCCAATAAAACAGGTTGAGCGCGAGACCAGGCCAAAGTCGTTCCGGCCAAGGGGATCGCAACGGCGAACAACCACGGCCAAGGCACCTGGAGGAACACCGCCAGTAGAATTCCAAAGACATAAAACGCCGCTGCCGTGACGAGCGGACGTTTCATTTTCCACGTGATCGGCTTACCACCTTTTTCGCCATCTGCCTACCGCCCAAACCAAGGCCAAACCAACTGCCGCCCCGATTGTGTCCAGGCTCACATCCCAGACCGACGCAAAGCGCGATCGATAAAAGGATTGATGGACTTCGTCCGAGGCGGCGTAGAGGGCAACTATGGGGAGAACCACGGCCGCGCCGCGCCAATACCATGACGATGCCAAACTGGATTCGGGCCGTGGAAAAGCGCGCCACAGAAGTATTGACAAAATTGCGTACTCAGAAATATGCCCTGCCTTGCGCACCATGAACTGCGCCTTCGCGAGCGCTGCCTGGCTGATGTCCGGCTTGAGCCAGCGCAGGAACGGCACCAGGAAACGCGAGGTGTGCGCGCTCGATAAAACGTCTGTCGAGCCAATGAAAATGAACATCATCCAAAGGATGACGGGCAACCAATCGAGGAAAAAGCGCCGCTTCAGCGGCATGCAACCTCCAATTCCACTTCGAGATATCGCCATAGCGGCCTTGCCTGCATTTTCACCTTCTGGGGTGGCCAACGGGACTTGAACCCGCAACAACCAGAACCACAATCTGGGGCTCTACCGATTGAGCTATGGCCACCAGCCTGGATTCATCATAGATGAACCGGGCCAAGCGTCAAGAAACGGAAAATACCGGCTTGCCTTTCCGGTCCTTCAACCGTTTTTCCCACCCGGCCAATTGCTGGCGCACGCCGCGGGGACTCGGGGCGCCGGTGAGCTGGCGCTGGGCCATCGCTTGCTCGAGATGAAACACGTCGAGGACATCCGCACCGAAAGTCTCGTCTATGGATTTGTATTCCGCCAGGCTCAATTGATTTAATGGTTTGCCCAGCTTTTCCGTCAGGGCTACCACGGCTCCAACGACATGGTGCGCCTGGCGAAACGGCATCCCCTTGCGCACCAGGTAATCGGCCAGGTCGGTCGCCAGCAGGACCGGGTCCGCCGCCGCCGCGCCGCAGACCGGCGCGTTGAGCGTGCTGTGCCTTAGCATGGATGCCATGATCCTCGACGTGGCGCGCACCGTGTCCATGGTGTCAAAAAGCCGTTCCTTGTCTTCCTGCAAATCGCGGTTGTAGGTCATCGGCAATCCCTTCAGCAGAACCAACAAAGCCATCAAATTGCCAATTACCCGTCCGGCCTTGCCTCGCGCCAGTTCCGCAACGTCGGGATTCTTCTTGTGCGGCATGAGCGAGGAACCGGTGGTGAAGGCCTCGTCAATTTTGATATAGTTGAATTCAGTCGTTGCCCAAAGCGCCAGGTCTTCGGCCAGGCGCGAAAGATGCACCGCCAGCAGGGCCGCAATCCCGCTGAATTCAATCACGAAATCCCGGTCGCTCACGGCGTCCATCGAGTTCCGGCTGACCCGCGCGCGGCCTTTGGCATCCACAAAACCGAGCAATTTGGCTGCCCATTCGCGATCCAGAGGCAAAGTCGATCCCGCCAAGGCGCCGCTGCCCAATGGACATATGTTCACCCGCTTGAAGGCGTCCCCGAGACGTTCCTGGTCACGGGCGAACATCTCGACGTAGGCCAAAAGATGGTGCGCAAAATAGACCGGTTGCGCCCGCTGCAGGTGCGTATATCCCGGCATAAGAACCCCGGCATAACGCGTGCCCAGGTCCACCAATGCGGCCTGCAATGATTGTGTTTCTTCCCCCAGCGCCAACATCTCCTCCCGCAACCATAAGCGCATGTCCAAGGCCACCTGGTCGTTGCGCGACCGGCCGGTGTGCAGCTTCGCCCCAGCCGGCACCCTTCGGGTCAACTCGGCCTCGATGTTCATGTGCACATCCTCGAGCTCAGGCTTCCAAGGAAAATTGCCCGCCCCGATCTCCCGCGCTATTTCTTCCAGGCCATTTACTATCGAATCGCATTCGTCATGCTGGAGCAATCCCACCTTTTCGAGCATCTTGGCATGGGCAATCGAGCCGGCAATATCCTGCCGCCAAAGCCGCCAATCGTACGAGACCGATTCCGTGAATTGGGCCACCTCAGCCCTCGGTTCACCCGTGAAACGCCCGCTCCGGGCAATGGGCATCTTCGTTTTCATGCCGCGGACAACCTCCTTTTCCTGGCATCATGAATTCCCGCTACCGCATGGCCGTCACCCCAATGGCGCCATCCTAGAAATTCCTCATTCATAACCGGCTGAAGCTATGCGCTGGCACCGCTAAAGTCACGAAATAATGGCACGAACCACAGCGTAAGAACGTGGGGATCGGGAGGAGCGTCAGGAGCGTCGGGAGCGTGACGAGCGCGAAGCGTAAAGAGGGTGGAGTGCGCCCGCAGAGCGAAGCGGCGACGGCACTTTGCACTCAACCCAAAGCGGCCTCACCCTTGGACGTTGGAAGTTCGATGTTGGCTGTTGGAAGTTCATTCCTTCGCCCTTGCCACTTGCCCCTTTGCCCTTGCCGCCTGGTTCGCTCGGCGCCTTGGGCCTCGGAGCGCGGATGCATTCGCCCGCATTTCCGATCTCGGCGTGATTATCGTAAAGCCCGTACCGCTGCGCTGTCCTCCCCCGACATTTTTCGAGCATAGCAATTGTTCCACTTTGATCGCTCTGGTCAAAAACCGTCTTCCGCACGGTTCAGCCTTGCCGTTGCAGAATCATAACATGCTTATTCTGAAGAAGATACGACAACACCCTGTTTCGATGGCATTTCATTTGCTGATGTGGTGTCGTCGCGCCTGGGCAGAAACCAAAAACAGCGCAACAAATGTATATGGCTGTTTCCGGGACACCAAACTAGTCATTCGCGCGCCTGGTAACGATATGAAACTGAGGCTATGGACTATCGGATTAGTAACGGCGGGACTGCTGAGACCGGTTGGGATCAGCCATGCCGAAGAAGCTCCCATCGAAGTGCTTTCGGCGCTTTCGCCCACCCTTCTGAGCGGGTACGTGGACACCTCGGCTATCTGGAATCTTGGGTCCGGAAACGGCGGCAAAGGCGTGGGGAATCCCTTTTCCGGCGGGACTTTTCCAGGCCGTTCCTATGACGGGACACCCAAGCAGGACGGGTTCAACCTGGACGTGGTCAGCCTAACCCTAGGCAAGCCGCTGGACGACAGCGCGTGGTCGGCCGGTTACAATGTAACCCTGCTGTTCGGCCCGGACGCGGTTGGCTATAATCCGTCATTTCAGGGCAGCCTGGCTGATTTCTCCTTAAAGGACACCTACGTGGCCATGCAAGTGCCGTTGGGCAACGGGCTGCATTTCAAGTTGGGCAACTATTCCGAGGTCCTTGGCTATGAAGTATTTGAAAGCGGCAAGAACCCGAACTTCAGCCGTTCCTACGGTTATTTTATCGAGCCGACCCAGCTTACCGGTGTCCTGGCGGACTATGAATTCAACTCGGTCATCACACTCGTCGCCGGCATCGCCAACACCTGGTCTTCGGGCCTGGATGCGCGTCCCACCCGCCTGGGGGTGCCGGCCGCCGAATCGGAAAAGACATATCTGGGAATGATCACTTTGACGGCCCCGAAAGGCATGGGATTTCTCGAGGGGGCAACGTTGAACGCGGGGATCATCAACGGACTCGGCTCCGGCGCCGCCAGCCCTGCCAGTGCCATTACCAGCTATTACCTCGGCGGCACGGTGCCCACGCCGATTCATGGTTTTTCCGTCGGTTACGCCTATGATTATCGCGGCACCGGGCAGAACGGGATTTACCCTTCCAGCTATGCCAACGCGACCGCCCTTTACTTATTGTATCAAGCGACGGGAAAGTTGAAGTTTGCCAGCCGAACCGAGTATGCCTCGGGCTCGGTTGACACTTGGTATATTGTATCGCCGGTCGAGCGCCATCCGCGCAACGAACTCTTCGGTTGGACGCTGACGGCTGACTACGCACTTTGGGCCAATGTCATTAGCCGGGTTGAGTTTCGCTGGGACCACGACCTGACCGGGCAATCGGATGGGAACGCCATATTCGGCAACGGCGGGCGCAATGCCTACTCGCTGGCCCTCAACGTCATCTACCAATTCTAGTGCGGTGTCCCGGAAATACCTACGCATTTGCGGCACCACACTAATTGCCTTTCGCGGACCTGGCGGCCTTGATTGCCGGTACTTTGGAAGGTGTTCTCTCCTCAGGTCTCTGCTCGGCCCAAACCCGGCAATCAGCCAGGAATTGCGTCTCGGCCTTCCACCACCGCCACGGTACCTTTCCCGTCCTGTCGATCCGCACATCCGGCACGTAGAACGTGTTCGGCATCAGGCCCTCGACCCCCAATCCGTTAAATTGCCTCATTAAACTGGCCATACGTCATCCATATCTAAACCTGGATTAACTCTGCCAGTTCACGGGGGATTGACAATCAGGCGGCGCCCTGAACTTCTTATAGGGCCAGCCACGACGACGGCCTCGGTAAAAGTAGTACGATCCCCCAGATCCCGCGACACCCTCTCCGCGTCAAGGCCGTTGCTGCTCGCGATTCACCCATTCGACGGCGCGATGGATCAATTCCGTCCCGGTGCGCAGTTTGAGTTTCTCCTTGATATGGGCCCGGTAGGTTTCGACCGTTTTAACGCTCAGGTGCAACTCGTCGGCGATTTGGCGCGTGGGCCGCCCCAAACCAACCAGTTGAAACACCTCGAGCTCGCGGTCGCTTAGCTGTTCCACATCCGGAACCGATTCCCCAGGGATGCCGGTAACGAACTTCCGCAGCAGCCCGGACTGCATCTTCTCGCTCAGATGCAATTGGCCGCGCAAGACCATTCGAATAGCCTTCATCACATCCTCGGTCGGCGCCTGCTTCATGACATAGCCCTTGGCGCCCGCCCGCAAGGCGCGTTCGGCGTAAAGCGATTCCTCATGCATCGAGAGCGCCAAAACCGGCAGTTCAGGATGGCAAACCCGGATGTTCTTGATCAATTCCAGGCCGCTGGCGCCCCTGAGCGATATGTCCACAATCACCAGGTCCGGCTTCAAAACGTTAATGGACTCGAGCGCCGTCGCCGCTGTGCTCGCCTGCCCGCAGACCTCGAGGTCCGTTTGATAATTGATCAACTGAGCAAAACCCTCACGCACGACCGGGTGGTCGTCCACCAAGAATAGGCGTGCCTTGTTTCGGTCCGCTTCTGATTTGACTTCGCTCGCCATGTTTGCCTTTTACGCTTTCGCAAAATAGAAACAAGCAATTGTTGTTCCCACCAAAATCTCAACTTCGGCTTTACACCTCTATGCGCCTGCGTTACCCCTTTCATATATGAGACTCTTTTTCTGGGCTTTGCTGGCGACCAGCCTTCCGTGGATGATCATGGCCTCGGGGATTGAACCGGCGTTTTTTTCCTACCGTTACACCATCGACGATTTGCCCAATGGCTTGAGACTGATCACCGTTCCCACCGACATGCCCCGGATCGTCGCCCTTTACACGGTGGTTCAAGCCGGTTCGCGCGATGAAGTCGAGCCGGGCAAGAGCGGTTTCGCCCACCTGTTCGAGCATATGATGTTCCGGGGCAGCAAGAACTTCACGCCCGAGCAACGCGACGCCATCCTCAAACGCGCCGGCGCGTCCGCCAATGCCTACACCTCGGACGATCTCACCGTTTACCACGAGGTCTTTTCCGCCGATGACTTGGAACAGGTCATGAAGCTCGAGGCGGACCGCTTTCAGCGGCTGCAATACGGACGCGACGCCTTCAAGACCGAGACGCGGGCCGTGCTGGGCGAATACAACAAGAGCAGCGCCGATCCTCAAACCAAAATGTATGAATTGCTCCGTGCCACCGCCTTCACCACCCACACCTACCGGCACACCACCATGGGCTTTTTGGCCGATATCGAGAACATGCCCAATGAATACGATTACAGCCTCCAATTCTATCAACGTTATTATCGCCCCGAATACACCACCATCGTGCTGGTGGGCGATCTCACCCGCGAGCGCGCACTGTCCTTGACCGAAAAGTTCTTTGGCGATTGGAAAAGAGGAGATTACGCGCCTCATATACCGGTTGAACCGCCCCAGACCGAGCCTCGCAGCGCGCATATTGACTGGCCAACCCCGACCTTGCCGCAGCTCTATGTCGCCTTTCACGGCCCGGCATATTCCGACGAAAAAATCGGTAAGGCAGCCCTGGACCTCCTGGCGCCTATTGCCTTTGGCGAGAATTCCGACCTCTATCGCCGGCTCGTGTTCAAGGAACAGAAGGTGGATCGGCTCGAAGTCGAGTTCGACAACCTGGCGGACCCGGAATTGTTCAGCGTCTACGCACGAGTCAAGAGCCCTGGCGATCTCCAGGAGGTGCAGGACCAGATCCTGGCCACGTTCAAACGTTTCTCGAACGAAACCATACCCCAGGCGGTCCTGGATGCGACCCGTTCCCGCCTGCGCTATGGAACGGCCTTGGCCCTGAACAGTTCGGAAGCGATTGCCAGTTTCCTCGCTCCCTACGTCGCGTTGCGCCGTTCGCCGGCCACCATCGACAAACTATTCGCCCTTTACGATCAGGTGAGTCCATCGGACGTGCGCGACGTCGCGGCCCGTTATTTCGTAGAATCAAATCGCGTCATTGTCACCCTGGCCTCGAAGGTTGCCACCCCAAAGTCCATCGCCGCGGTTCTGCAACCCGGCCAATCACCCCTGGTTTCTTTCCGCATCCTGTTCCAGACCGGCTCGGCTGCCGATCCGCCCGGCCAGGAAGGCGTTGCCGCCCTCACGGCCGCACTCCTTGCCCAGGGCGGTACGCGCACACTGCCCTACGACCAAATCGTCGATGCGATGTATCCCATGGCAACCACCTTCAACTGGCAGGTGGACAAGGAAATGACCGTCTTTTACGGCACCACCCATCGCGACAACCTGGAACGATACTACGAGCTCATCCGGTCGATGCTCCTCGAGCCCGGGTTTCGTTCCGATGACTTCGCGCGGTTGAAGGCCGAGGCGATTAATTTCTTGAAAATCACTCTGAGGAACAGCAACGACGAGGAGCTGGCCAAGGAACAGCTCTATAATCTCCTCTACGCCGGAACACCTTACGGCCATCATAATCGCGGGCGCATCAGCTCACTCGAAAAAATAACCCTCGACGACGTGCGCGCCTTTTACCGAAGTCATTATAACCAGGCCAACCTCGTTCTCGGTTTGGCCGGCGGTTATCCGGACGGCTTCCCCCAACGGGTTGCGGCTGACTTCGTCCGCCTGCCCG
>JAMCZD010000055.1:7308-8080 GCA_023473405.1 Candidatus Omnitrophota bacterium | reverse complement strand
GATCAATTCCAGTTCGCCATGCCCAAGCCGTGGAATGGCCTGCGCATCGAAATCATCCAGCGCCAGACCCGGTCGACCGCTATTTCCCTCGGGTTCCCTATCGCGGTCACCCGGCGCGACGCGGACTGGCCGGCGCTCGAAGTGGTCACCTCCTATTTTGGCCAGCATCGTTCAAGCAATAGCCACCTCTACCAATGCCTGCGCGAGACGCGGGGACTGAACTATGGCGACTACGCCTATATCGAGTATTTTCCCTCCGGCATGTTCCAATTCGAACCCGACCCAAACCTGGGGCGCCATTATCAAACCTTCCAAATCTGGATTCGCCCCGTTGAACCCCAAAACGGCCTGTTCGCCCTCCGCGCCGCCCTCTATGAATACAACAAGCTCTGGCAGAACGGCCTTTCACCGGCGGCTTTTGATTCAACGCGCGAGTTTCTTGGCAAATATGCCAATCTCCTCACCCAGACCCAGTCGGCGCGTCTCGGTTACGCCCTCGACAGCCGCTATTATGGTATTGGCGATTTCCCCGAGTTTCTGCGGACTCGCATGTCCGGCTTAACCGTCGATGAAGTGAATCAGGCGA
The DNA here is from genome assembly GCA_023473405.1 of Candidatus Omnitrophota bacterium. Classification (GTDB taxonomy): domain Bacteria; phylum Verrucomicrobiota; class Verrucomicrobiia; order Limisphaerales; family UBA1319; genus JAMCZD01. Next base: position 7,494 of record JAMCZD010000055.1, on the reverse strand, counting down.
TCCGGCGTGACTTCAGTCCCGGCCAGATGCAAGCGGTGATTGTTACCCAAGAGGCCGCCGCGCTGCGCCAGGCGATCCTCGAGCAAAAACCGTCTTCCATCACCTATAATGCGCCCAAACCCAAGGAAATCCTCGACGAAGACCGCCTGATCGAACATTACCCGCTGGAGGTTAAACCCGCGGCGG
>JAMCZD010000055.1:0-7298 GCA_023473405.1 Candidatus Omnitrophota bacterium | reverse complement strand
CCCGAGGCGGTGACGATTGTTCCGGCGGATCAAATCTTCGAATAACCGGCCCGGAGGATAATTTATCCATCGCTTGAAACCGGGATTTCATTCCACGAGGTAACGATGTACCCCCTCGAGTTGTCGAGGCGGCCCAGGTTTTCGTCGTAATGGAAATTGAAATGCCCGTTCATGTTCACCGTCTCGGTCACGCTGGCGCCGGTGAAATCCTGGGTGTCGTTGCCGCCGCCCGACAGGGTAAAGTCGGCGTTGGGAGCGTAGATCACCCCGGTAAACTGGCCGTTGCCGCTGATCGCCAGGCTCGTGTTGCCCGGCAAACCGTAGTAGAAGAAGTTGGTGGCGTTGGCATTGGTATTCACCACGCCCAGGCCCTTGATGCTCGCGTCCTCGCCCTGCATGTAAAGCTTCAAGCTCGACCCCGATTCGAGCTGGATGTAGTCTTTGCCGGAAATGCTGATATCCCCGGTCACCAGGAGAACCGCGTTTACGTTGCTTCTCACCAACAAGGACCCGCTCAAGCCCGGCAACAACCAGTTGCCGCTCGAACTGATCACGTGGTCCACCCACGCGTTCCCCACCTGCTGGCGACTGGGAGTAGAATAACCGCCGGTAAACGGGACCGCCACGTCCGGGAAACTCACGTTCATGTCATCGGTTGACCAGCCGGGCTTGACGCCGTGTTGACCGGTGGTTTGCCATTCGACATCGCCGACCGCCCCATTCGGTCCAACGCTCACACTGCCGCCCGGGCCGGTTGCCACATGCCCCCAGATATTGGCATTGCCCAGGTTCAATGAGTTGACCAACCCGGAGTTTGTGGCCACATCACCGTTCGCCCTGGCCTTGGTCCGGTCATACCGCCCGCCAGTGCTGTAATTTGGGTTGGTTGAATCAAAGCTGTCCGTTCGAATGCTGTTACCGTGCATGTCGATCGCCTCCTTCGCCACCATGGCCTTGACCAACAGCGCGCTGCGCCGCGCCGTTACCCGTATCTTGCGCGAGAGGAAATTGGTGCTGATGGGAAGCCGCGTAAATCCTTGCGATACAATCACCACCGAATTATTGCCCGTGATGGTTACCCGATAATGATCCTCGCCCAACGATCGGTCCTTGACGAATTGCCCGTTCTCGAGTGTCCAACCGTTGGTTTCCAAATTCGACGGCCCGTTGTAATAAAGGTGCGTGAGGGCCTCCTCGATCCCCGCTTCCGCCACCGGCAAGGCCATATTCCAGGCTTGCGACCGCACTGTGGCCCGATATTGCGTGCCCAGGAATTGCAGGTAACTGACCAGCAACATGCCGATCACCGCCGACACCCCGAGGGTCACCAGCAAAACCTGGCCGCGCTCGGAGTGCCGCTCAATTCTCATTTCGCTCGAGGTCAGTTATTGTAATCCACTGGAACTTCATTCCATGAGGTTACAATATAACCCCGAGCATATTCAATCCTTCCGAGATTTTCGTCGTAATGAAAATTGAAGTGACCGTTCATTTGCACGGTCGAGCTGACACTCGCCCCGATGAAATCCTGAATATCTGATCCGCCGCCGCCCAGGTGGAAGTCGGCCTCCGGCGCATAGATTACGCCCGTGAATTGGCCGTTGCCGGTCATCGTCAGGCTGGTGTTGCTGGGAAGGCCGTAATAGAACAAATTGCTGGCGTTGCCGGATGAATTGATCGCTCCCAGCCCGCTGATGTCGGCAGTCGATCCCTTGACATATAGCTTCAAGCTGGCGCCGGATTGGACTCGGATGTAGTTCTGACCGGAGATTTTGAGATCGCCCGTCAACAGCAGCACCGCATTCACGTTGCTCTTGACCAGGATCGACCCGGTCTGATTCGACAGCAGCCAGTTGCCGCTCGAGTTCAGCACGTGGTCCACCCAAACCCCGTCCACCAACTGGCGGGTGGGAACCATGTAACCGCTGGTGAACGGTTGGGTAACGTCCGGAAAACTCACGTTCATATCGTCGGATGACCAACCCGGCTTGATGCCATGCTGGCCGCTGGCATGCCAGGCGGCATCCCCCACCGCGCCGTTCGGGCCAATATCGATGCTGCCGCCGGGGCCCGTGGCCACTTTGCCTTTCACGTCGGCATTGCCCAGGGCCAGGGAGTTGGTCAGGCTGGAATTGGTGGCCACATCGCCATTGTCCTTCGCCTTCGTGGGATCGTAGCGCCCTTGCGTGCTGTGGTCGGGGTCGGCTGAATCGAAACTGTCGAAACCCACGTTGTTCCCGTAAATGTCGATTTGGCTCTTGGCGACCATTCCCTTTGCAAACAGGGCGCTACGCCGTGCCGTCACCCGGATCCTGCGCGACACATAACCACCCCCCACCGGCAAGGGAGATGTTCCCGTCGAATAGATCACCGGGAGCCAGGCATTTCGAATGTGAACCTGGTATTGACTGTCACCCACAACCCGTTCCTTGACGTAATCGCCATTCGAATAACTCCACCCATTGGTCGCCAAATTCGCCGGGCCATTGTAATAAAGATGAGTCAACGCCTCTTCGATTCCCGCCTCCGCCACCGGCATGGCCAGGTTCCAGGCTTGCGAGCGGACCGTCGATGAATACTGGCTGCTGACCAGTTTGAGGTAACCGAGCAGCACAAAGGCCAGGAGGCCCGACACGCCCATGGTTACCATGAGAACCTGGCCGCTTTGCGAACCAAATTTCATTTTCATATGGTTTCACTTGCGAATGACGATCTTGGCCGATTGCACGCTTTCCGTGTTCATCCGCGTTCCGAGGATGGTGCGGGAACAAACCCAACTGAGCTGGACCAACTTGCCGGTCGCAGCGCTGCTGGCCGCATATTGGTCAAAGCTTCCCTTGATCGTATTGCGCTGATAAACGGAAAAAACCAGGTAATTGCATTCACGCAACAGCACCTCCCGTTCATCACCCTTGATCCGGATCAGCGTCTTGGCCTCAGGATCATACTGGTAGGTCAGCGTCTGGCCGTCGTAATCGTCGAAGGTCAGGCTTGTGCTCGTGTAGGACCGGAGATCGTTGGCTTGGCGAATCTCCTGCGACATCAGGTCCAGGGCATGCCGGCTTTGCAGTTCGAGGTCCGCGTAGTTTCCCAACGCGGCAAAGCTCTGCCCGCTGAATATCGCAATCGATGCGATGGCCACCATCGCCAGCGAAGCCACCGCCGTCGCAACCAACCCCTCGATCAAGGTCATTCCCGACGCCCGCCTCTTAGTAAATGTAATTCTGCAGCCCATAACGCGACACAAAAGTGCTCATCTCGCGGTGATGCATCCGGTGGCTGGAGTTCCAATCGACCGACACGTTGATCTGCTTCATGTCCACACCATACCCCTCCGTCAGCGGCGCATTGGAGATGCTCACCTGCCCCGTGTAAACCAATCCCGTCAGCGCCTCGTTCGTGGCGTAAAACGGCGCCTCGAACTGGGCCGGGATAAAGCCCGGCGTGTTCAGTTGGTCCCATGAATACAGCCGTATCACCTCCATCTTCTCCAACAGTATCTGCGTCGCACGCTGGTCTTCCCGAGTAAGTTCCACCGTGGCGAAACCCGAGGAAAAGGCCACAAACAGCGTGACCAATAACATCCCGATTATGCCGAAGGAGACCATCACCTCCACCAGCGAAAACGCCGCCCCCGCCTGGCTCCTTTTACCCCGTTGCCGGCACGTTATGTGCATCCTCATAATTCGTTCCTGACGCTTTCCCGCGCAATCTTCTCAACTCTGCATTCAGCACAACCAATGCCATTCGCAAAAATGCGAATCTCCTTTTCCCCAGCCTGTGCGCCTTCTCTTACCAATTTTGAAGCGTGGTGGCAAGCAATGCGCGACACCGCAGGGTTAATGCATGAATCATGAAGGGTCGGCAAGCCAGCGGCCGGATCGCGCCAACCGAGTGAGTCCGAGAGCGTTCGTCTCGTTCAAAGTGGTGATCCTTTCGTATTGATGAGTTGCATCGGACCGTGCATTGGCCTTGGCGACGCGCTTTGGGCGGAAAAGCGCCGCCGCCGCTTCGCTCTGCCGGTGCACGTCATGGTTTAAATCCGCAATCCCTGACACAAAATGCGATTGAAATTCCCTCACCGTCGGGATTAGTTTGCCTGCACTCATCGCGGGGCCGAGTTACCAATCAGGCAAGCGACAGGAGCTTGGGGAGAAAGGCTTGCCGGTGGCAGGGGCGGTGATCGGAAGACATTTGATGCGCAAATTCAATGATCAGCGATAGCGAAAGCACCACCGGGATCGCCCGTCCTGAACCGGTAGAATCCCACACTGCTCCCTTCCAACCCTACATCCCGCCGGAGGCGGTCCTGCGTGAATTCTCGGCATTGCCGGTGATTATCGGCGCGGTTTTGGGGATGGTTTTCGGCGCTTCGTCGCTGTACCTGGTCCTCAAGGTGGGGCTTACCGTTAGCGCATCGATTCCGGTGGCGGTTATTTCCATTACCCTTTTTCGGATTCTGTCCAAATTCGGTTTCCGCTCCGCCAGCATTCTCGAGAACAACATCGTGCAAACCACCGGGTCGGCAGGTGAGTCGATCGCCTTCGGAATCGGGGTTACGATGCCGGCGATCCTCATCCTGGGGTACGACCTTGAGATCACGCGGGTGGCGCTGGTGGCGGTGCTGGGCGGGTTACTGGGAATCCTGATGATGATCCCCCTGCGGCGGGCATTGATCGTGCAACAGCACGGCCAGTTGAAATACCCGGAAGGCACCGCCTGCGCGGAAGTGCTCAAGGCGGGGGCCTCCGACGAGTGCAAGAGCGTGGCCTTGAAGGGCGCAAGAGGCACTCGAGACCTTCCCCACCAAATCGCCGCCCAGGAATACGGCGGCGCACGCACGATCTTTACCGGGTTCGGCATTGGCTTGGCCTACAAAGCCGCCATGGCGGCCTTCAAGGCGTGGAAGGATGTGCCCGAGAAGGTGTTCGGCGCGCCGTTCAAGGCCGCCTCGATCTCCGCCGAGATTTCGCCCGAACTACTGGGCGTGGGCTACATTATCGGTCCGCGCCTGGGGGCGATCATGTGCGCCGGCGGTGTCCTGGCTTACCTGGTGTTGATCCCGGCCATCAAGTTTTTCGGGGAGGGATTGAGCAAGGCTTTGCCCCCCGGCACGGTTCCCATCCGGGACATGAGCCCCGACGATATTCGTGGAGCGTATGTGCTCTACATTGGTGCCGGCGCGGTTGCCGCCGGCGGGATCATCAGCCTGCTGCGTTCGCTGCCCATCATCTGGCACGGAATCAAGGAGGGAATCAACATGGTGGGCCTGGGAAAGGCAAGCCGTCCCTCCGCCCGCCGCACCGACCGCGACTTGTCGATCCTTTTCGTTATGGCGGGAATTCTGGGATTGATCGTATCGATTGTCCTGTCCCCGCCCCTGCATATGAACGTGGTGGGGGCGATACTTATTGTCGTATTTGGTTTCCTGTTTGCCACGGTGTCATCGCGGCTGACGGGCGAAATCGGCTCGTCGTCCAACCCCATCTCCGGCATGACTGTGGCCACCCTGCTGCTCACCTGCCTCATCTTCCTGATCCTGGGTTGGACCGGACCGCATTATTATGTCACCGCCCTGTCGGTGGGCGGTATCGTTTGCATAGCCGCTTCCAACGCGGGGACAACGTCGCAAGACCTGAAGACCGGGTTTCTCATCGGCGCCACACCGCGAATGCAGCAAATCGCCATCTTGATCGGCGCCTTGTGCTCCGCCCTCGCCTTGGGCCCCATCCTCCTCCAGCTCAATCAAGCGGCCACTGTCTATGTCCCGCGAATCACCTTTGAACCCGCCCGAGGCCAGCCTCAAATCCTGAATTCCACGACCAATTTGCCGCTTTATTCGGAGACTCAGGGTCTGCCGCCAGGCGGTCCATTCCGTTTGCTTCAGGCCCGATCCAGTCAGCCATTGCCCAACTCGATCGCCCTCGAGCCCGGCGATTACCTGGTGAACACCAACGGGGTGGTTGCCTGGGAAATCCTCCAAAATTTCCCGGCAGACCTCCGGGCTAACCTCTCCCAACTCGGCCAGGCCGAAAAGCTGGTCGGTCCCCAGGCCGCCTTCGATCACCAGACTTACCGCGTCTGGCAGAAGACCACCGAAACCGACGGACCCCCGGGGCGTTACCTGGTGGATGCGACCGGCATGCCGGTTTACCTGGTCGATCCCGGCATTAACGGCGTTCACAAGGTCCGGCCCGACGGCACCACAGTCACCAAGTTCGACGCGCCCAAGGCCACCCTGATGTCCTACATCATCAAAGGCATCCTGAGCCGCCAATTGCCTTGGGGCCTTGTCCTGCTGGGGATCATGATCTCGATTGTCCTCGAACTCTCCGGCATTCCTTCCCTCCCCTTTGCCGTCGGCGTTTACCTCCCACTCTCCTCCTCGAGCCCCATTTTTGTCGGCGGAATGATCCGATGGTTGGTTGACCAGTACCTGCGCAAGAAACATCGCGAGGCGAACCTGACCGAGGAACAACTTGCCGCCGAAGGCGACAAAAGCCCCGGCGTCTTGATGGCGTCAGGTTACATCGCCGGCGGGGCTATTGCCGGAATCATCATCGCCTTCATGGCCGGCGTCCTGAACAACGCCACCCAGGCCATAAACAACTGGGCTGAATTGCATAATCCATTTTATAATGGACCATATTCGGACTTGCTGTCGCTCATCCCCTTCGTCCTGCTGGCGTTGGCCCTGTACCTGACGGGTCGCGAGGTCCTCTTTGCGCGACGCGGCCAGGACGGCGCGCATTAGAACTCTTGAAACTCACAACTGATTGCAATCAGATCAGGGATTATTGGTCATTGAACATACCGCTCAAAACCGATTACCGTTGATCCCATGCACCTGGCTCACCTCCGCTTGCGCGATTTTCGCAGTTACGCCGAATTGGACGCGGATTTTGCGCCCGGTTTTCACGTGGTCCAGGGAGACAACGCCCAAGGCAAGACCAACTTGCTTGAGGCCATCTACCTCCTGGTTACCTTGCGGTCGTTTCGCGGTGTCGGCAACGCACTCCTGGTGCGTCATGGCGCCGATGGCTTCTTCGCCGGTGGCACCCTGGCCAGCCAGGGTGAGCATGACGTCAAGCTCTATTGGTCGAATCAACAGCACCAATTGAGCCTCGACGGTCGCGTGATCCGAAAGCTGTCCGATTACCTGGGCGTCCTTCGGGGGGTGGTGTTTTGCTCCGAGGACCTCCTCCTGATCAAAGGGCCGGCGCGCGTCCGCCGCCGGTTCATGGACCTGCTGCTGACCCAGACGCTGCCTGCTTACCTGCCGCTGATCCAGCGTTACA
>JAMCZD010000065.1 GCA_023473405.1 Candidatus Omnitrophota bacterium | reverse complement strand
TCACTTTTGTTTCTAACAGTTTCGTGTGCTCCGAATGTATTTTGGGGGTCGGTCCTATAATCTTTGCATTGCCCTATCCTTTGCCGTTGTCGCAGCAGCGGGATGAAGCGGTGCTTGATGATTTTTCAGCCCTGCTTGGTTGCCTCCTCATCCGTTGGGCGCTCGGCCATAAAAAGGGGGAAAAGCCTTGCCCGCAATCTGCTCATGCAAAGATTATAGGACACGTGAGGTATGGGCGGCCATCCCGGAGGGATGCCAGCCATTAGCCGGGGGTTGTGCGAGGCACGAGCGCCACCCCCGGAACGTGAACGTGAATCAAATCCGATCCCGGAGGGATCGCAGAGGGCGCCGGCATCCCTCCGGGATGCGGACGTGAATATCGCCATATTACGGTGGTGTCGCCGCGCTCAACCACCGGCTAATGGCTTTGAAGTGCGACACGAAGTCGTTTGAGTAATTGTTCAATATGAAAACCATAAGATGAACCTGCAGTTCCGTCTGCAGTAGCTCCACTGGCACCGGCGTGACTGGTAACGGTTGGGTCGGAAGCTGCCGGGACAACATACCCCCCCCTCGTCAGAGGGAGGAGACGACCGAGAGGAAGTCTCCGCGACTGCCAGCATCAGGGCGGTCGGGGGGTCAGGCTGGATGACATGCCCAATGAAAGTAAACTGCCGCAAGCATCGTGACATTAGACAAGCCAAAGATGCTGATCAGGCTTGAACCAAAAGGTAAGCGGCCGGTTGCTCCGCTTTTGAATCGGAGCACACGGACACTCATGTGAGCGATCAAGGGATAGTCCTTGGCGTAATCTCGAAACGCTGCGTGAACGTGGCGAGGCGGTTCGCCGTGCTCTCTTAGATATTCCTGGGTGTAACCGTGAATCGCGACGGCCGCGGGTGGGATGTAAACGTTATGATTCAAAAGCATTCTGAAGGGCTTCCCTACGGGGTGCCATCCTTCCATCAGTTGGCCGGCCAGTTCGACGATGTGTATGGGATCAAAGAGCCCATCGGTCTCGGTGTCGATTATTACCCAGAACGTTCCGTTTTTCATCTTGCGTTAGTAGTCGTCTAGAGAATTCACGAAGCAGAGTCAATTGAAAAGGATCCAGGCCTCTCCGCAGGCTATGAAAAGCATCTTCACCATTAATTTTCAACGCAAGTTATGCGCCGATTTCTTTGGAAATTGAGCCATAGATGAAGATGCACCTTTTTGGGCGGCGCGCCCGACGGTGCAAAGCGCTCCTCTACGCGTGTCTGCAATCTGTCAGAACTTTGACTGAAATCAAGGCTACACCACCAACCTTGTGTTATCAATGCCGCTCATAGCCATTACTGGCGGCGCGTTTGCCATCAGAATGCCTGATACTGAAAGAGAAAGAATTGGACCCATGTTTTGTTTTCAATGCGAGCAGACTTCAAAAGGAACGGGATGCAACGTTTTTGCCGTGTGCGGCAAGGATCAGCAGACAGCGAATCTGCAGGATTTATTGCTCCACGCCACCAAGGCGGTGGCACAATACGCGTATCATGCGCGGATCCTCGGAGCCAAAAACCCGAGTGTGGACCGGTTCATCCTGCGCGGGCTGTACCTGACGGTAACCAACGTGAATTTCGATCCACAGGATATCGAGGTCGCTATCCGTGATGCGGCCCGGATGCGCGATATAGCAAAGGCCCTTTACGAGTCCACTGCCCGCGAAGCCGGGAAGACTCCGGAATCCATCCAGGGGCCCGCCGCCTGGGTACCGGCCTCGACTCGCACGTCCCTGGTGCAAGCTGGCGAGTCGGTATCCGTGCCCTCTCGCCGGGAGCAGTTCGGGGAAGACCTCAGCGGCTTACAGGAACTCTTGACCTACGGATTGAAGGGCATCGCGGCTTACGCCGACCACGCGCAAGTCCTTGGCCGGGAATCCGAGTTGATCTATGCGTTTCTGGCCGAGGCGCTGACGTACCTGGCGGAAAGCAAACCCACTACCGAAGGTTTGTTGACCCTATGCATGAAGTGCGGCGAGGCTAATCTCAAAGCGATGGAACTCCTTGATGCAGCGCATACGGGCAGCTTCGGCCATCCGGTCCCCACTCCCGTGCGCGTGGAGCCGATCAAGGGCAAAGCCATTCTCGTCTCGGGCCATGATCTCAAAGACCTGGAAAGACTGCTTCAGCAAACCGAAGGCAAAGGAATCAACATTTATACTCACGGCGAGATGCTGCCAGCCCACGGCTATCCGGGCTTGAAGAAGTACAAGCACCTGGCCGGTAATTACGGCGGTGCCTGGCAGGATCAGAAGATAGAGTTCGCCCAGTTCCCCGGGGCGATCCTGATGACGACCAACTGTATCCAGGAGCCGGACCAGAGCTACAAGAAGCGCATCTTCACCACGGGCCATGTCGGTTGGCCGGGCGTGACTCACGTTGCCAACAGCGACTTTTCGCGCGTCATTCAGGCAGCGCTGGCAGAGCCGGGCTTCACCCAGGACGGGCCGGACAAGACCATCCTTGTTGGCTTCGGTCACAATGCCGTGCTGGCAGTTGCTGATAAGGTGATTGAAGCGGTCAAAACCGGCGCCATCAAACGGTTCTTCCTGGTCGGCGGCTGCGACGGGGCTCGCTCCGGACGCGATTATTATACCGAGTTTGCCAAGTCAGTTCCCAACGATTGCGTGATCCTGACACTGGCTTGTGGCAAGTACCGGTTCAACAAGATCGATTTCGGGACGATCGGCGGAATCCCGCGCCTGTTGGACATAGGCCAGTGCAACGACGCTTATTCTGCCATCCAAATCGCCCTCGCCCTTTCCAGGGCTTTTGGCTGCGATGTCAACAACCTGCCGCTGTCGCTGATCCTTTCCTGGTATGAACAGAAGGCCGTTGCCATCCTGTTGACTCTGCTCTACCTGGGTATCCGCAACATCCGACTGGGTCCGAGCCTGCCTGCATTCGTCAGCCCCGCAGTGTTTAAGGTCCTGGTCGAGAAATTTAACCTCATGCCGATCAAGACAGCGGAGGAAGACTTGCATTCGATATTGAGGGACAGCTAAGAGACGGCGATTAGATAGGGCCAAAATCGGACGCATCGCTCAGAATAAGGTGTTTCAAGCTTCAGGCGGTCGCTTACGAAGCCGGTCCCTGCGGGTTCGGCACTGTGCGGCGCCTCCAGCAACGGGGCGTCCCTGCCTGGTGGCCGCTCCTTCTCAGATTCCCCAAAAGCCCGGATCGCCCTTCAAGACCGCTAAGCGCGATGCTCGCAATCTGGCCCGTCTGCTCCGGCGGGCTCTGGTAAACACCTAGTCCGAGGGCCGGCATTTTGACTTCGTTGTTCAACGTGATGAGGGTGCTTTTCCCGTTCATTTTCTCGTCCTTGTTCTGGTTGGATGTCTCCTGTGTTGAGTGTCACTTGAGGCGCTCCGGTTCAGCGCCCAACCAGTTTTTGAAGGTGCTCGGGATAACGCGCTCCCTGGACGGTAATTTTCGAGGCGGCGCTTTCGAGTTCGCGCAGGTCTTCAGGCGTGAGTTGAACTGAAACCGCTCCGATGTTCTCCTGCAGGCGATGCAACTGCGTCGTGCCGGGAATGGGAACGATCCACGACTTCTGCGCCAGTAGCCAGGCCAATGCAATCTGCGCCGGAGTCGCCTTCTTCTGGTCGGCAAATCTTTTGATCATATCCGCCAGAACCTGATTCGCTTTTCGATTTTCCGCACTGAAGCGTGGGACATTGTTGCGAAAATCATCGCTGGCGAATTTGGTGTTCGCGTTGATCGCGCCCGTGAGGAATCCCTTGCCCAACGGGCTGAACGGAACAAACCCGATTCCAAGTTCTTCCAAGGTCGGCAATATTTCCGCTTCCGGCTCTCGCCACCACAGCGAATATTCGCTTTGGAGTGCAGTTACCGGCAGGACGGCATGCGCGCGACGGATGGTTTCCGCTCCAGCTTCGGAGAGGCCAAAGTGCTTGACCTTGCCTTGCTGAACCAGCTCTTTGACCGTCCCGGCCACGTCTTTGGTGATGACCTCGGCGAGCTGCTTCTTCTGCTGTTCGGACTTGCCGGGCCAGAGCTTTACGATCACGTGCGGCATTGATCTGTGCTGTGGTCACTTGTGATATTGCTCGTCGCCAACCTTTTCCATCCAGTCCACGGCCTTGCCATCGAGCTGTTCCTGTATGGCGATGTGGCTCATAGCGGTGGTCGGGGAGGCGCCGTGCCAGTGCTTTTCGTCGGGCGGAAACCAAACGATGTCACCGGGGCGAATTTCTTCGACGGGCCATCCCCAGCTTTGAACCCATCCGCAGCCGGCGGTGACGATGAGGGTCTGGCCCAATGGGTGCGTGTGCCAGGCGGTGCGAGCGCCGGGCTCAAATGAGACAATGGCGCCAGTGACACGGGAGGGCTCGGTTCCCTTGAGAGGTGAGTCAATGCGCACTGCGCCGGTGAACCAGTCGGCAGGGCCTTCGGCGGAGGCTTGTGAGCCAACTCTTTGGATGTTCATGCTGAAGTCCTTTTCTGCTGAGTGTTCAGGGATTGACCATGACCTTAATCGCTTTGCGCTCGTCCATAGCGCGGTAGCCGTCGGGCACTTCATTGAGACCGATGGTGCGATCAAGAACGCGGCCGGGTTGAATGCGTCCTTCGAGGACGTCCGGGAGGAGTTCCTGTATGTAGGCGCGGACAGGCGCAGGGCCGCCACCGACAGTGATGTTGCGGTAGAACGCCGGCTCCGAGGCGGGGATGGCTGCGTAATGAGGCACGCCCACCCGGCCCACAGCGCCGCCCGCCCGGGCGATGCAGACCCCCGTAAGCATGGCTTGATCGGTGCCGACGCATTCGAGGACGGAATGCGCGCCGAAACCATTGGTCAGCTTGCGCACGCGCTCAATTCCGTCTTCACCACGTTCGCTAACGACGTCGGTGGCACCAAATGCTTTGGCCAGGGCGATGCGATCCGGGTGGCGACCCAGAATGATAATCTGGTCGGCGCCCAGTCGCTTCGCGGCGATAACGCCGCACAATCCGACCGCCCCATCGCGCCGATCACGGCCGCTTTCGCGCCGTGACGAACCTTGGCCGAGACGGCCGCGTGATGGCCGGTTCCAATCACGTCCGAAAGGGTCATCAGGGCCGGCAGCAGCGCCTCGTCCTCGCCCACCGGCAGCACGTAAAGAGTGCCATCAGCGAGCGGGACGCGCACGGCTTCGGCCTGTGCTCCTCCCGCCTCGGCTCCGATGCCGAAGAAGCCGCCATGAACACAGGCGGTCTGCAGCCCTTCATGGCAGAACTCGCAGGTGCCGTCTGAATAGGCGAAGGGCATCACGACAAAATCGCCCTTCTTCACTTTGCGCACTTCTTTCCCAACCGCTTCGACGACCCCGATGGCCTCGTGGCCAATGGGACGTCCGGTCTTGGAGGGTTCCATCTCCTTATACGGCCAGAGATCACTGCCACAGATGCAGGCGCGAGTGATGCGTACGAGCGCATCAGTTGGTTTGACCATGGTTGCGACGGACAAAGTTGCCGATTACGGAATGGCCTCAGTTGGTGGAAAAGTAGCTCGGGACGATCGGCATGATTTCGGAGTGAGTGGGCGGGATAGCATGGAGCACATTTGATACTGCCCACGCAGTTGAATCGGAGAGGAGCAAGGTCGCCGGAACTCCAAAAGCGAAGCGACGGCCGTGGACCATCGTGCGAATGGTTTTGCGAGGCCCTTTGTGCCAGATCAAGCTGCGGGATCACTCATAGACCTCCAGCTCGGCGATGGCCATCTGGGTGCCTGGCTGGTTGGGGCCGTTCGGCTTCAGTGCGCTCACGCGCACATATTGCGCGGTAACCGGGGCGAACTCACAGGTGTAAGGCTGGCCTTCCAGCTTGTCCGCACTGGCCACGGTCTGCCATGTCCGGCGGTCTGCCGAAAGGGCGAGGCGCAATTGGGTAGGGTAACCGTCTCGGGCAAAGGTCAATCTCAACCGGTGCACCGCATGCGGTTGCAACAGGTCCACCTCGTAGGTCCAGGGCCATTCGCCGCCAGCCAGCGCGGTGGTCTCAGGCCGGCCATCCACCCCCAACCGGGCGAAATGCACGCCGCCGTTGACCTCCAGTTCGTGCGAGGCATCGAGACTGAGCAGGCGGGCCGGTTTGCGGAAGGCCAGGTTACCCGGTGGCACCGGCGTCTCAGACCGAGAGGCAGCCAAGCCCGGCCGCAAGGCCTTGAGCGCCTCGAGCTGGGAGCGATCCAATCCCCCGTCGCGGTAGAGCATGACGTCAATGGAAACCACGCCGCCCGCCTGGTTCACGGCGAAGATGTAATCGACCAACTCCTGCTTGGAGTATTTCACGCCCGGCATCGCCCAGGCCGCCCCGATGTGGCTCTGGCCGCTGCCCAGAAAGGAGAGAATGTGCCATTGCTCACCTCCAATCCAACGGCCGGCAGGCTGGTCGAAGAACTGGTTCTGTTCGCCACAGGTATAGTCTTCGAACCGGGAATAGGGCTGGACCTTGTCTTCGACCCCCGGGTTGAAGGCGATGATTCGCTTGTCATTTCCGGCTTTCAGGGCGGCAGCCAGGATGCCGAGCTTTTCCTCGTCGTAGCCGATGAACCGATAGCAGCCGTCCACCCACCAGCCGGCCACCTTGTCGCCATAACGTTCGCCGTATTCCCGGACCACGGACGCCCACTTCCGCACATACTCGGTTGGGACCGGATTCTTCCAGCCCAGTGCGGCAGCGGCGCGGGGATCCGCTCGCGGACCATCCCCGGTCCAGTAAAGCATCAGGGGAATGTGGTGCCGATGAAGGGTCTCATAGAGGTCCTCGACCAGGTCGCGCGTGGCGCAGGCCTCTCCCGGCTTGTAGCCCGTCAACCGATCGAAGGTGGCGTTGGGGGCGATGAGGAATCGGGTTCGTTGATGCATGGTGAAAATCACATAACCCGCCCCGGCTTGGGCCATGGCCTCGGCGAAACTGCTCGTATCGAACTCGCGAACGCAGGCGTCCCAGGTCGTGCGCCGGCCCAGGCTATGGAGCTGGTTGGGCGCATTTTGCAGATCTTCCAGGTAATGAACGAAGACGCCGTAACCGGCGTGTTGAAACCAGTCGGTATTTGGGTTCCGTGCCTCACCTTGGCTGGAGAAAGCACCCAGCACCAGCAAAGCCGCCGTGGTCAGACGGAACACCGGAGGTAACACGCTCCATTCGCGTGTGAGCTTGTTCATGGGGGGATTCTCCCCGCGTGACCGTAAATGTCCAGCCGTTTTGGGGGTCCTATAATCTTTGCATTGCGCTCTCCTATTCCATTGTCGCAGCAGCGGGATGAAGCGGTGCTTGATTATCTTTCAGCCCTTTTTGGTTGCCTCCTCATCCGTTGGGCGCTCAGCCATAAAAGGGGCAAAAGCCTTGCCCGCAATCTGCTTATGCAAAGAATATAGGACCGTCCCCTAATGCAT
>JAMCZD010000113.1 GCA_023473405.1 Candidatus Omnitrophota bacterium | reverse complement strand
GGCCGAAACGACTTCGAGCGCGGCGATGCGGCATCGCTTGGCCATATCGAGAAGTTGATCAAACGGCACGTTGGTCACGGGCGCCGTCAGCATCCCGACCCGAATGTCCTTTCGCCTGTTGCCCTGAGCCGCCTTGGCTGTGGTTGCCGTCAGCGCGGTTGCACCCACCCAGCCCAGGGATGCCGCGCTCACCACCCCCGCCGCGGTTCCAATGAAGGCTCGACGGGAAATCGAGTTCGAGGATTCGGAGACCGCCTGATCCGAAGCGGTTGAAGAGCGTTGTTTATTATTTGTGTTCATGCCGGCGAGGTTATTCCGAGGCCGATGAGCGTCAAGCCTCAATTGGGAACGTTGATGGGTTTCATCGGAGCGCGGATGTGGGGCAGACCTCCGGTCTGCCGGTTTAATGGGCCTCTGGCCCGATGTTTCGGCAAACCCAAGAACATCGAGCCGGAGGCTCGACTGACCAGCAGACCGGAGGTCCGCCCCACACTAACTTAGCGTGACGCCGCTTGGAGGATTTGTTGGATCATGCCTCCGGGGGCGCAGGCGGCACGGATGTCCTGGTTACGGAACGCCAAGGGGTAGCTCCAAACCACCATGTGATCGTAATAGTCATGGCCATGGCAGCTTCCCCCGGTTTGTGAGTCCAGCCCGCACGGTTGCGCCCAGGGCATGGCGTGGGGTCCGCGAAAGACTGTATCCAACATGCGCTGGGCGGCGCCGGCGCCTTCGTCGCGGCGGCCCTGGTAAAGATAAACCATGGCGGCAGTGGCATTGCATTGGATAAAGATGCCGCGGGACCAAATGCTGTGAGGCGGGCCGCCTTCGATGCATGGGGTGCCGTCAGGAAAGACCGCGTCCATCATGCCGAACTTCGAGGCGGGCAGGTTCAGTCGTGCAATCGTATCGAGCGCATGTCGGACGCGGTCGTGCGGCAATGCGTCTTCGAGGCCGAGCACGCGGGTGCACCAGATACCGCTCAATTGGGCGGCGAAACAGGAGTCATTACGCCGTCCCGTGGCGGTGTCGTTATAGGTTCGATAGTAGGTGCCGGTCCATAATTTTTCATCGTAAACCTTGCGACCGCGGTTGAGTGCTTTCTGCCACTCGGCGGCTTGGGCCTGGTCTCCGGCCAACTCGGCCATTTTAATGCCGCAAACGAGAGCGGCGAGGCCTTTGCCGGCGGTGTAACTGCTGACGCCGTGCCACGGCCATTGGTCGAGGGGATTATTCGCGGGGAAAGTCTCGCCTTCGATGTTGTGGGCATGGTCCTCGACGAGCCCATCACCGTCGCGGTCCAGCCAGAGCATGAAACGGAGCGCATCACGGGCCGAGGGCCAGAAGTCCTGGAAAAACTGGCGGTCGCCGGTGCGCAGGTAATAGCGGTAGATCATTTGGGCGTATTCGCCGGCGCCGCCGGTGTGCTGGCAGTGGTAACGCGGATCGCGAATGGCGAGGCCCATGCCCATGCAGAACGGCGGTTCACCGTCCCGCAACTGGAAATGCCGGATGGCCTTGAGCGTGCTCAATTCGAGCTCCGGAAAGAAAAACAGGGCCGGCCAATGCCCGAAGAAACGGCAGGGCATTGTTTCGGTGAGCGGGCATGTGGAGAAGCTTTCGTTGACCAGGAACAGCCCCTTGTCATCCCACCAGTCATCGGACCGGGTGCGCGCAAGCCAAAGTGAGTTTTTCGCAAGCGCGTAGGGAGCATTGACCAAGGCTTCCTTGAGCCAATCCGGCAGGTCTGACCCGTAGATTACTTCCTGCCAGGCCAGCACACGCCGGAACCAGTCCGAACGCGCCTTTATGGCATGCACCAGGACGGCTCGGACATTGGCAAAACGAGTCGAGTAGAAATGACGTTCCACGCGGCCGGACCCTTCACGCAGGTAAGGCTGGTACCACGCCAGAATGAAGCGGACCGCGGTTTGCTCTCGAGGGCCGATGGCGCGTTTGGCGAAAACCCGAACGGCTTTTGACCCAGCCTCGGCCGCCCCGTTTTCCACCGCCATTGCGTAACTGTGCCGAACCCAGTCCGGCAGCTTTTCCAACGGTCTATGCGTCACCTGAACCGCCGCCCAGGACTCGAGCGATGAAACCTGGGACTCGCCTTCCGGGAAGCCGCCCGGTGAAAAGGCCAGCTCGATCGATTGCTCCTGGTCGGAAAGGTTCTCGACGGACACCTCGAAGACCGCTGCCGGAGTTTCGGATTCGACGGCGTCGCCAGGTATAAAGGGGCTGTATGCGCGCAGCTCGACCCGCAGGGGCAGGTCCAGGTGAAACCGGGCATCGGCGACCGGGAAGTGGCCGAAGTAATCAATAGCCTTGACGCCGCCAACGCCTTTCTTGGGCGTCGCAAGGACCACCTGGCGCCCACCCGCGGAAAGGGTCAGGAAAGGCTGATTGAGCGAGACCGGGGCGGGGAACCGATTGAAGATCGAGGTTTTACCCAGCCGCCCATCCGGGTCTATGCAGAGGTAGCCGGCCCCCACGCCACCCAAAGGCATGCCGCCCTGCTCGAGGCTATCGGCGCCGATAATTTCGCCACAAACCTCCTGCTGAAACCCATCAACGTGGAATTTTTGAAGGTGGGATCGATCTGCCGGCGCCTCAAACAAAGGCGAGCCAACCACCGCCACCGCCACTGCCAGCGGCATATACAGAAGTAATCCAAGGCGCAAATGCGAGAGGCGGCCGCTGATAACTCCGAACCGCGTCCGCTTCAACCTCGCGGTTGCGATCGCAGCCACGCCGATGCGGTATTTGGCAAATGTATTGTCCATAAGCTTGGTTCAATTTACCTCGATGCTACCGAATAATCGTTGGGAAAGCGTATCGTTTTTGATTGTTTTTAGCCGAAAAACAAGACGCCAATGGGGTACCGGTCCCAAGTATTCACACAAATTCATTGTTTTAATCGATATAGCCGATTGATGACGTGCGTCCAGGTCCCCATGTTTAGCCGGTCGGCTGTCCGCTCCAAGGCAAATGGCTGCCTCCTGCCAACCAACAGCGGCTTTGTGTCAATTCTTGCCCCCTTAGGCCACGGGACTGGCCTCGCCAATGGCTTTGGGGCGGGGACGGGCCGTCCCCGCCCCAAAACCATCGGACTGGTACCCCTTAGTCATGGAACGTCATAGTCAAACGGGGCGGTTCGAATGACTAAGCCGTCGGGCCGATACACATGGTTGGGCTTGACGGCGAGTTCGTGCTGTTCGCCGCTATTGCGGAGCATCACGGATTGCGGCGCCGGATCAATGCCAACGACTTCGAGCACTGCGCCTTGTAGATCGGTCACGACGCGCGCACCAGCCGTCCAGGAGAAGAGATACCGGTTATTGAGGCGGGCAGTTACGCAACCTTTTTCGGAGGTCAACGCCCAGGTCCGGTCCCCCCAGCGCTGTGTGTAATTGAAATCCGTTCCGGCAAGAGCGGACCACCAGACCCGTTCGCGGGCAACGTCTAGATAGATACCATGCATCCGGGAGATGTATTCCAGCGACGCGAGGATCATTGGACCGTAGCCATCATCCTTGGGTCCCGAGGGTTTGCCGGTTTGCGCCTCGAGCTGTTGAGGGAACTTGCATCCGTTGCGAATAAGAACCTTGAGGAGCTTTTGGCCGAGCAGGGTGACTTCCGCATAATGCCTATAGTTTTCCAGGGCACCAATGGCGCGCTGGTAGGTCAGGCCCTGCGGCTGTCCGCTCCAACTATTGCCCGCCGTGTTCCGATAGAGCGGTTCATTGACGGCAATGGACGGCAGCGGCACCGGTGTCCAGAACTCGTTCGGGTTCAGCAGGTGATATTTGATGAAATTATCGGCCATTTCCTGCGTAAAGATGCCATACCACATGCAGCGGAGATTGTTGTGGATTAGTTCCTCCAGGCGCCTCCCTGTGCGGTCGCGATCAAAACACGCATGGCGGGAAGGGTCCCAGAGCCCATTGATCAGTTGCTGCCGGACTTCCTGGGCCCTCTGACGCCAATACGCCTCGAGGCCGTTGCCGAGTTCGTGAGAAGTCTTCGCCAGCGTGGCGCGACCCGCGTAGCTATAGGCCATAACGTCCATTGAGGCGAATGGAACCATCACCTGCTCGCGCGTGGGCGGCGGAAGTTTTTCGTCGGCGCTTTCGAGCCAGTAACGATGGAAGACCGAGGAATCCTGCGGGTCCGGCGCCCGGCTGCCAAAGGGCGGGAAGTCGAACGGCCAGCGGGTCGGGGCGTTGCGCGTGAGCAGCCTCGAACTGTGGTCCTCGCCCGTGTCCCAAACACACCAGGTCTCGAGCAGTCCGTCGCCGTTGGAATCGCGGGTGCGCCAGAGATAGGTGTCATAGGCCTCCAACACGTTGTAGAGTCTTCGCAGGTATTCCTTGTCTTTGCCGGCCCAGAAATAGAGGCGCCACGCAGGGTCGGGGAAACAATAACCCTGCAACATTTCAAAGTCGGCGACAACCCGCGGCCTTGGCATCCAGACCATCCCCTCCGGCGGCGCCTTATCCCAGCCCATCTTGCGGGCGCTTTCGGTGGCGATGACCATGCCGGGCAGACGCCCGTCCGAACGCTGACTGAGCGTGAAAACGGCCTGATTGTTCAGCGCCACCTCGATGTTGCGCTTCGCATACATCTCGCCCCCCATCGGTTGGGTCTCGATCCAGGCGTTCTCGTAACCGCCGCCCTCGACGAGAATTTTCATCTCCGGTGTGAACTGAACGATGTTGGAGGCCGCCTTCGCCTCCGCGGCTTCAAATAACCGTTGCAGCCCGGCATCGTCGATGCGGAAGGTAACGCCCGTCTGCGGCACGCCGCTTCCGATGGCTTGGCTGTTGGACTGGGCAGCAACGAGCAGGATGACAACCGCAAGAAGTGTCTGTTTCATGGAATTCACTTTGGCATTGGTCTCTCTGATGACCGCATGCGCGCATAATGGATCAACCGTTTGCGCCGCGCCAGGAATTTGCGGCTGACTTCGCGTCACTCGATTGTAGCAACTCCGGAAATCGGCAGGAGAGACCTGGAAGGATACGAGGCCTGGCGTGGGTGGGGTGAGACAAAATTCTTGGTTTTCTTAGGGATTGCGTGGATTGACCGGGATACCGGTTGCGAACCCGGATGGGTCAAAGCGTTTAGCCGGTGGTTGAGCGCGTCGACACCACCGGTAACCGGATCGGGTAGATTATGCATCCCGGAGGGATGCCGGCGCCCTCTGCGATCCCTCCGGGATCATATTTTATTCACGTTCGCGTTCCGGCGGTGGCGCTCGCGCGCAACCCCCGGCTAATGGCTGGCATCCCCGCGGGATGGCCGACCTGGATGGACACCTCCGCTACTTTGGACATGAAGCATCCAACCCACCAATTGGTAGGCTGATTTGGAATGACAAGAGCCGTCCGCACGAGAACCTCCGGTTGCGCGACCTGGGTTCCCTCACGGTGCAGGATAACCTCGGCGGCTCAGACAGTGATACGGTCGCGATCAAGGTCATTCCCATCGGCTTCGCGAAAATCCAACGGACCATCCCGCCTCTGCCTGCAATCATGGCGGCCTCGACTATTCTAACCAACGGGGACATCACCGAAGACCATTTTCCACCGCCGACCAACGCGTTATTCGTGGCGGTTGCCGAGCAAGGCGGCAGCGACGCGAATCCGGGCACGTTTCTACAACCGTTCGAGCATTTGGACGCGGCCATCGACTACGCCAACGCGCACGCCGAAACCCCGCTCACCATTTACTTGCGCGGCGGCGTTCATTATTACAAAAGCCAATTGCTCGATTCGCAAATCGATCGCGGCAATCTATACATCACCGCCTGCGACAACCAGGTGGCGACGATACGTCCCTCCTCCTGGCCGGGCAATCCGACGGACTGGTTTAGCGAATATGCCTTTAGCGTGGTTGGTCCCTACTCGAACATTACCTTTGCCAACTTGGTGTTCGAAGGCTGGGAAGTCATTTTCCACCTCGGCGCTCCATGGGCTTCCACCCAGGACCCACCCCTGCGCAATGTAACCCTTAAGAACATCGTGGCGCGCGATTTCAGGCATCGCGATGCAGACACCAATGCTTTCCGGGCCTTTCTCGACACGGAACCGCTCGACAACGATGTGTATGGGGAAGGCAAAGTCATCTTTGATCAGCCGCGGACAGCCCATTATCAAATCGAAAACCTGCTTGTTTCCAACGTCTGTGTCTTGGACGTGGACCTGGGCATCAATATCGGCGATGAAAACGATGCCAACGTGAAAGGACTGCGCATCAGCGGATTCGACCTGCACAACCTGCCCCGGCAAATCACGGACAGCAACGGGACCGATGGCATCGGCATCGTGAACAGCTACAAGATTCTAATTGACAATTGCACGATTGAAAATATCGAAAACGACGGCATCGACACCAAGTGCTACGACGTTTCCGTGGTCAATTGCCTAGTCAAAGCCGCCGTCCGGAACGTCGTGAAACTCTGGCGCAACGGCGAGCTGATCAGTTCCATTATCGATGGCTCGACCTGGATCGATGATGGTGCCTTGGTCGTCCAGGCCGGCGGTCCGTTCCGTATCGTTCATTCGGCCATTATCGCCAAGAGCAACGGCTACGCGGCCACGCTCAATTGCGCGAACCAGGACACCCAACTCAGCGGCTGCAGCAACCTCGTCGGTGTCACTCGCTATCAATTGGTCAATTCCATCTTTTCCGATGTGGCTAATCCTTTTTACATAGAAACCACCAACTATTTCTCGCGCGCCTGCCTTTATGATATGCCGCAGGCTTACGCCCTATTCTCCGGCGGGATTCCCGATGTTGGCACTGTGGATGAGCTGAACCTCATGGACGGGTCATTTGGCAACCTGGCGAATCCTCCCGTCCTGGCTAATCCGGCCGGGGACGACTTTACCTCGGCTGAGGGTTCGCCTTGCATCGACGCGGGCACCACCTCAGGAGTACTTCTGCCGGTCTTTGATTTCTATGGGCGCCCGCGGGTCGGCGGCCAGGCGCCGGACATTGGGCCGGTCGAATTCAACGTCCCTGGCGCCGCCCGGCTTGCCATCATCCGGAGCGGCAACACCATTACCATCTCGTGGCCCTTGACTGCCAACGGGTTTGTTCTCGAGCAAACAGACTCGATCATTGGCCCAGCCGTTTCATGGGCCGCGATCCCGCCCTGGATGCGCCCGCGCGGCTTGCCGGTGACGGCGCTGATGGATTCATTGAAAGCCGGCGCATAAGAATGCAGAGGTAATCCCCTTGTTTGAAAATATTACCGCAACGGAATGAACCTTGACACAATTCATCAACGGCCCGCAGCTTGTACAATGTATGGCAACAACTGATAAGCCCATCGGTATCGCTTTGATAATCCGCGATCGCGTTATTACCGATGCCGTAACACACGAAAAGACGCTTGTCAGCACGTT
>JAMCZD010000068.1:1101-7512 GCA_023473405.1 Candidatus Omnitrophota bacterium | reverse complement strand
GAAATCGTCATCGGACGTGAAACCAAAATCATAGGAAACTGGAAGGAATGATTATGTTGATTCAATTACCATCCTCGTTGGCGGCACTCAGGCCGAATCATTCAAAGTTGATCCAGCGCTCCCCCCTTGGACGGAGGGCTCGCGCCAAGTTCGCCGGGAACAGAACGCCGGCATGCACTCGAGTCCCCGCCGCCGACTGCAGGGGAACGTCTTCTCGAAAATCGAGTTGCCGTGAGCCGGCTGTAATCCGGCGTCCTGATTGCGGACTCCACGTAATAATTCGCGCGGGTCTCGAACCCCGCTCGAAGCGGATTCAAGTCCGATGGATTTCGAGCCGCTGGATGCCTACCATCGTGTTCACCGCCGGTGGTCGCTCCCATTTGCGGTTCCAACGTTTGAAAAACAGCTTATGAAACATTCTCTGTCCTTGAACCATCGCCCCCGGCGCGGATTCTCGCTGATAGAATTACTGGTGGTCATCAGCATCATCGGGATCCTGGCGGGATTGCTCCTGCCAACGCTCGCCAGCGCCCAGAAAAAGGCTAAGGTCGGCAAGGCCAAATACGAAATGAGCATGATCGCCGGTGCGATTAACCAGTATTACGCCACCTACAACCGGTTCCCAACCTATACCGACGCGGTCAAAGCCGCCTTTGCCAATGCCAATTCGCCGAACGATTTCACCTACGGCACCTTCGGCGCGGTCCTGTTCCCGCAGCAGGCGCTTTCCATCGTGAATCGCGCCAGCCACGAAGCCAACAATTCCGAGGTAATTGCCATTTTGCGCGATAACACCAACCTGGTCGTAAACGGCCCGACCTACCGTTACAATCCCGATAAGGACCACCGCGCCAATCCCAATAAACACGTCTTTCTGAATGCGCAGGACGTGAGTGCTACGCAGCTCCCCGGGGTTGGTCCGGATGGTGTCTACCGTGATCCCTGGAAGAATCCTTACATTATTTCTCTCGACTTGAACGGGGATAACCAGTGCATGGATGCCTTTTACCGCTTGAATGCGGTCTCGGTTGACCTGACTGATCCAGCCAAGGTCCGCGGTCTTAACGGTCTTTACCGGTTGGACCCCAAATACCAGAACAATTACGTCGCCCGCGTCAACGTCATGGTGTGGTCGCTCGGCCCCGATGGCCGCGCCGATCCAAATGTCAACGCCAACGCCGGCGCTAATAAAGACAATATCCTCAGTTGGAAATGATCTCGACCGGTTGCAGACCGCGGATAGCGGATTGGCGATCCAGAAATGGCAATGCCCCCGCTTTTGCTCTGAACCCGCCATCGCCGGGCAGATTTCCAAATCCCAAATCCCAAATCCCAAATCCTAAATCCCAAATCCTAAATCCCAAATCCCCTGCCTTCACCCTGCTCGAACTTCTGATAGTGCTGGGCATCATTGGGATGCTGGCTGCGTTGGGACTGCCCGCTTTGAAGGGGATTGGCCAGTCCAACACCATTGGAGCGGCCAACCGGCAACTTTTGGACGACCTTTCCTTGGCGCGCATGTTGGCCATCAACGGGCGTTCGACCGTTTACATGGTCTTTGTCCGGGACAATCCTCTGAACCAAATCAGCCTGCTTGCCGGACCGGATTATGTGAAAGAGCGCAAGTTGTTGACCAACCTCGTGAGCGGGCAATTCACCGCTTACGCCCTGTACACCGCCCGAAGCATGGGCGACCAGCCCGGGCGGGAATACCCGCGCTACCTGACGGCCTGGCGCTATCTGCCCGACGGTATTTTCATCGCCACCAATAAGTTCTTCCGCGTCCAAACGGTCAGTAATATCTCGCTCTCACAGTCGCCCCGCTCCGGGGTTACCATTAAACCGTTTGCCGAGGGTTGGTTTCCTTTTCCCACCGCCCAAGGCCCGCCGTTTCGCTTGTATTACGTCGCCTTCAACGCCCAGGGACAGCTCGTTCCGCCGCCCAACGGGGATCCGCAGGACGGCGTGATACCGCTGGCGCGCGGCAGTATCTTTTATCCGAAAGACGCCCAGGATGCCTATTTGAACCAGCCGGCCGATCTTCAGGAAAACCCGCCGGGTAATTCTCTCGATCCCAGCAGCTATGACTTTATCTACATCAGTTGGCTGACCGGGCGGGCGCGAGTTGAAAAAAGGACCGTCCAATGAGAATCGCCCATCGAACAACCAATTTGGGCACCAACGGATTCACCATGGTCGAGATTGCGCTGAGCCTGGCGATTATCGGGTTTGCGTTGGTGGCGATCATTGGCGTCCTGCCGACCGGTCTCGAGGTGCAGCGAACCAACCTCGAGGACACCATGGTCAACCAGGAAGGTAACTTCTTCCTCCAGGCCATCCGCAGTGGCGCTCAAGGTTTGGACGATCTGACCAATTGCGTCGATTGGATTCGACGTGATAACACAACCCTCCCCATCAATATCGTCCGGGACGGCGGACGCGCGATCATCGGTCTCCTGAGTACTCCAAAATATTACCTCAACACCGGCACCGGCACTTGGACGAAAAATTACGACTATTATATGGTGGCCAAAGTCCGCTCCATGAGCGGCGCAGCCTCGGACAAGAGCGCCTTCGCGCGGACCAACGACCTCTCATTCAGTTACCTGCTTCAGTCCGAGATCGTTCCTTTTGCCGCCTATCCCACCAATTATGCCCAGACCAATTTCAATGCCAGCGGCCTGAACCCGAACGAGCAATGGGCGCGTCGAGACTTGTGGGCTCAAGGCAATGTCCTCGCCACGAACCTCTATGAATTGCGCCTGACCTTGCGCTGGCCGGTGCATCCGGACGGCAGTGCGGGCGATCGGCAGCAAACGTTTCGCGCCCTCCTTAGCGGCAGATTCATATCCGGATGGGATACCACGAACCGGGCTCTTTACCTCTACTTTTTCCGACCCTCGATTTATGGGCCTTGAATCGCATCCATTCCCAATGCCAGGCACCATGCCCGGAGCACCGCCGAGTCCATCTCGAGCCGCGCGATCTCGCGAAGCCAACGAAGGTCGCGGGAACGGACGCCCGTCGTCCGCTGCACCCCGCGCCCCACGCTCACCTCGCACCTGCCTGAGCCTGAAGTCGCCTCCAGGTCATTCCGCTTTTTCCCTTTTGGAAATGATGGTGGTGATCGCGCTCCTGACCGTCATTGTCATCGGGCTTTATGCCATGTTCAACCAGACCCAGCGCGCCTTGATCAGCACCACCACCCAGGTCGATGTGTTGGAACCGGGCCGGGCGGCTCTGGACCTGATCAGCCGCGAGCTCGAGCAGATGTCTCCCGCCGGTTATGTGGCCCCGAATTACGCCGCCACCAACTTGCTCCTGACTTATGCCAATACCTATGAAACCGAGCAACCCCTGGTGGATGGCACCTCCCGAACAAATGTGCTCGAGGACTGCTACTTCCTGGTCCGCTCGAACCATTGGTGGATCGGGGATGGCTTCTTTGTCGCCTCCGCCACCAACGGGGCCTTGAACCAGACCGAGACGAGCCAGATCGGCGTCGGCACCCTGTTCCGCTTCTCGCCGACCAATGTCGTCCCGGTCCGCCAGCTTACCCCGCTTTACCTCGCCGACATGGGACGCGCCTTCGTTCAAGCCAAGACCAATGTCCAAATGGCGTTCCCCGTCATCGACGGCGTGGTGCATTTCCGGGTTCGCCCGCTGGACTCGACCGGGCGGCTTATTACCTACAGCCAGACCACCAACATCCTGCTGAACCTGGTCTACCTGAAAAACAGCCCCGGCGGTCTGTGGGAGCGGACTTATTCTTTCCGGAATAATGCCTTGCCGGCTTACCTCGACCTCGAGTTGGGCGTGCTGGAACCGCACGTGATGACCAAAGCCAACGTCCTTCCGAATGCGGCCACCCAGAAAAAGTATATTGAACAGCAGGCCGGCGCCGTTCATCTCTTCCATAAACTCATTCCCATCCGAATCGCCCAGCCATGAATCGCCATCTCCAACGCGGCGTCGCCCTGATCATCACCCTGATCATGCTCTCGGTGGTAACCTTCATGGCGGTTACCTTCCTGGCCTTGAGCCGCCGCGAACGCGCCTCCGTGGCTGTCTCCACCGAGCAGGGCACCGCAATTGCCATGGCTAACGAGGCCCTGGCTCGCGCCCAAAGCGAAATCGTCGCCCGTTTGGTGGCACGAACCAATAATTTCGGCTGCGACTTCGGTGTCTCGACCAATTTCTTCAATCCCGCTGGTTTTTCCCGAAACCTGCTGAATTCCAACAATGTCAATTATAATTATCGCGCCGACGGCCAGCCATTGAACGATTCGGACCGCGCATACAATATCGCCAACCTCCAGTTCGACCCCCGGGCGCCCGTCTATATCGCCACCAATAAAAGCCTGCTCTACCCCCTCGATTTCCGTTTCTTCCTCGATCTGAACCGGAATGGCCGATTCGAGACCAACGGCCTGTTGCCGGTCCTGGACAACGCCGGCCAACCGATCAAGATCAATGGCCAGTTCCTAAGCAATTACTTCGTCGGCGACCCGGAATGGATCGGGGTCCTGGATAAGCCCGGCCTGCCGCACTCGGCCACCAACCGGTTTGTCGGACGTTATGCCTGGATGGCCTTGCCTGCCGGTAAATCCCTTGACCTGAATTACATCTTCAACCAGGTCAAGGCCCTGAAAAACAACTGGGGCACTAATGCGTTGGCCTTCATGCGCAACCAGGGCATTGGTTCCTGGGAACTCAACCTGGCCGCATTCTTCCGCGACCTCAACACCAACGAATGGCCGCCCGCTACCTATCAATATTCCATCGACCCCGCCGTGGCCAGTAAAGGCATGGCCTTCGAGGACGCCCGGGACTTGCTGCTCTACCGTTACGCCAATCGATACAACAACCTGAGAAGCATTACCACCATGTTCGGGTCCGCCGGTGCCAATGCCATCCGGCGCGATCTGGTCGATAACTACGGCGACGGCCCGCTCCTGCCCGGCCTTGACGTGCCGAATACGGATAACAACAACCCCGACCTGCCCTGGCCCGGGAGCGATAACCCTTATCGAGTCAGCGATATTCAAGACCTGTTCGATATCTTCGCGTTCGTTAACACCAACCTGCCCGCGCGCATCCAGGGCGAAGCCGATCCGTATACCAGGAACAGCTCCTACGACCGTTATACGTTCTACAGGCTGCTGGGGCAGATGGGCGTTGACTCGGCGCCCGCTCTGCCCGGAAAGATGAATGTCAACTACGCCAGTGACTCCGCCGGCCTGGCCACCAACTTCGTTCCCTGGATACCGGTCGACTTCTTTACCAACGCCGCCAACCGGATTCTCGATGCCGAGTTAACGGCGAAGATACCCTATCTGAACCCCTTTTACCTCGATACTCTCCGTTCCCTCGTCGGAACCAACCTGGCTACCGGTTTGCCGCTCGCGCCTACCGTGGCCGATATTCCCATCTATCCCACTAATTATTATTCGCTCCTTGGGATTCAGCAGTTGCTCCAGGAGGCCGCCAACATTTACGACGCCACCACCAATCGCGGACCGGCTTACCCATACTGGCCCTCGGTCTTCCGCCCCGTCTTCAGCATCACCAACGGCCAGGTTTACATCAACGGCTACGTCGAGGCGACCGATACGTCTTTCCTGAATAATCCGTGGCTCGATTTGAATGTCCCCGCCGACCGCGCCCGCCTCGACAATAGCCAGGTCGCCTCCAACGCCAATGTCTTCGGCATCCCCATCGTCATCGGCGCGGCACCGGCGGACCCGAACTTCAACGAATTCGCCCTGCAAACCGCCGTTCAGGTCTCGCGCAAGATCGAGCTCCGCAAATCCGGTCCCTTGTTTCATCCCAACGAAACCAACCAGATGTTTATCATTGGTATCTCGAATCTCATCGGCGCCGAGGCCTGGAATTCGTACCATGAGAGTTACCCGCGCCGCCTGCAAATCGAGGTTCGCGACCAATGCGACATCGCCCTCACCAACGAAGATACTGCCACTGGCTTGTGGAAAACGCGAATGTACCTGAATAACAGCCAAAACATCGCCGCCGATTCCTGGCAAGGTAACGAGTTCCGCGTGCCGCTGGCCACCAACGTGGTGGTCTTCACTAATGCCGCTTATATTCACCAGTCTCCTTACTTCGTTCAGCTCTATAATCTGCCCACCTTCGAACGCGGCAAAGGCTTCGACATCCCCCACCTCGGGTTGTATATCACCAATCGCCTCCAATTCATCGCCATCGATCAAGATAATAACCGTGTGGTCGACTTCGTGAACCTGGACAACCTCGGCAGCCAGATCGACCTCACTCGCGAGTTGATCGGAAATCAGTCCTTCGGCGAGACCTCCGGCGCCGGCAGCTTCTGGCTCACTAATTACATGGCCGGCGACTCCATCCCCATGGGCGTGCGCAATCAAATCCTCCAAT
>JAMCZD010000068.1:0-1091 GCA_023473405.1 Candidatus Omnitrophota bacterium | reverse complement strand
GACTACAACCAGGACCCCGTTTCCGGCGACAGCATGGAAAAGGCCATCGAGCTATTCCGTGTCTTTGTCGGATTCATGCCTCGAAATCCCCAGAAGTATCCACCCCAGCAAATGCAGCAGGAGCTGGGAAACAGCCTCGTCCACCAGGCACCCTTCTCGCCCGTCCGTAAGATTTACCAGAACATCTCCTGGCAGGTGAATGATCCCCTGGTCCACTACACCTGGCAGGACCTCTACGATTACGAACGAACCAATACCATACAGTTCGCCGTGCCACCTCAATCCCCCCCAACCAACTCGAACCTCGGCCTGATCAACCGACGCTATCGGCCCTGGGGCGGCAATCCGAACATATCGTATTCCAGCGACACCAATGCATTTAACCTGGCGCTGAAAGATCCCTTGGTCAGAGGCTCGGATGATTGGGATTTCCCCACCAATAAACTTCCCAATATCGGGTGGCTCGGACGCATTCATCGCGGCACACCCTGGCAGACTATTTACCTCAAGTCCGCCTCCGTCGAAACCAATGCCTGGCTCCGCTGGGCCGTGAACCCTTTCTCTGTCCCCACCAACGATTGGCGCTTGCTCGACTTGTTTACCGTCGCCCAGAACGACAACGCCGCCCGCGGCCTGCTCTCGGTGAACCAGACCAACCTGGCCGCTTGGTCCGCAGTGCTGAGCGGAGTCTCCGTAGTCTCAAACACCGTCAGTGGAACCCGGCAATCGGCTGATTTCACCGATATGGAAATCCAGCCTGATTCACCCCAGTTGCACTGGATCGTGGACAGCATCAATCAAACCCGCGCCACCCTGCCTGGGCAAGGATTCCATTACCTCGGCGAGGTCCTGGCCAGCCCCGGTCTTACCGTCAGCTCGCCCTTCCTGCCAACCTTCCAGACCGCGCGCGACATTGATGTGAACGACGAAGTCTACGAACGCATCCCGCAGCAAATTCTCTCCTTGCTCCAGGCCGATAACCCGCGCATCGTCGTCTACGCTTACGGCCAATCGCTGGCCCCGGCCGAACACTCGCTGGTGATCGCTCCCGGACAACCTTTCGACCGCCTTTGCACCAATTACCAAATCAT
>JAMCZD010000154.1:5231-7531 GCA_023473405.1 Candidatus Omnitrophota bacterium | reverse complement strand
CTACGTGGGCACTGAACATATCCTTCTTCGCTCATATTACTATGATGCTATGGAGTGGACGTCTTGTCCAGCGTTGTTCCAGTTTGCCCCGGCAGTTTTGGATTCGGGCGTTTGACCTTGCTCAAGCGCTCGCGCAACATGTCTGATCGCAGCAGATCGCGCTCTTCGGCAGTCAGTTTTTCAGCATAATTCTTTTGCAGATGCGCCGGTTGAGTGACGATGAACAACTCATCGATCAAGCCGGGATCTACCCCGGGGAAAATGCCCAAATCCAATCCCATACGCATCAGGGAAAGGAGATTCATGGTTTCCTTCGACGAGATGCTGTGGGCGTTGGACAAAATTCCATAGGCGCGGCCGACATGGTTGAGAACCATCTTGGGTTTGTTTTCCATGAGGCTGGCCCGGGCGTTTCCCTCATGCTCGATGAGTTGGGCCAGGACTTTGTTCAGACGTTCGACGATCTCGGTCTCCGCCTCGCCCAGGGTCATCTGGTTGGAAATCTGGAAGATATTGCCGAGCGCCTCAGTGCCTTCGCCGTATAGGCCGCGAACGGCAAAGCCCAATTTATTGACTGCCTGGATGATCTGGTTGACCTGTTCGGCCAGGACCAGCCCGGGCAGGTGCAGCATGGCGCTGACGCGAATACCGGTGCCGACATTGGTAGGGCAAGCGGTGAGATAGCCGAGATCGGGAGAGAATGCGTAGGCAAGCCGCTTTTCCAGGGTCGAGTCCACATCGTCGATGGCCTGCCAGGCCTGCTTTATTTGCAGGCCGGGCTTCAAGGCCTGCATCCGCAGATGAGCTTCCTCGTTGATCATCACGCAAATGGACTCATCCCGGCTCAGGACCAGGCCGCTCCCCGTGCTCTTGGCCGCATGCTCGCGGCTGATCAAATGCCGCTCGACCAGCAGTTGCTTCTCGAGGGTGCTCAGCGCGTCCATGGACTCGGAAAAGGCCCCGGCGAGCTGGGGGATGCTTTCGACGGCGGCGCGGATAGTCTCGAGCGCCTTGATCCGGTCCGCCTTCTTTGCCCAACCAGGGAACGGGAAGTCTTTCAGGTTCCGCGCCAGGCGAACGCGGCTGGTCAATACGATCCGGTCATTGGGACCGTTGCGTTTGCCGACCTCGGCGGGCAACTTCAGGAAATCATGGATACTCATGGAATCAGCCGGTGGAGAGTTGCTCGAGTTGAGTCCGGGTTTGTTTAATTTTATCGCGCAGATGCGCGGCCTGTTCAAAGTCTTCGGCCTTGATTGCCAATTCGAGTTGGTGCTGCAAGGCCCGGAGTCTTTCGGTATAGCTGCGGCCTTCCTGCATGGTTTGGGGCACCTTGCCGAGGTGTTTTGTGCCCTTGTGCATCGATTTGAGAAGACCCTGCAACGGCTCGGCAAAGGTGGTATAGCAATGGGCGCAACCAAACCGCCCCGACTTTTTGAAGTCATCGAGGGTAAATCCGCATCGCGGGCATTTCTGTTCCACAGTGGGGGCCGGCGCCTTTTCACCCTCCTGCGCCGCGCCTAGTCCCAGCAACAGGCCGGCCAGGGAGAAACCGGTGGGGTCATCAATCCCTTTGGCCTTCGAGCAAGTCTCACAGAGATCAACAGTCTGCATCTTGTTCTCGATAATCTGGGTCAGATGCACCGTTGCCTCGTTTTTTTTGCAGACATCGCAAAGCATAACATTGTCTAAAAATTATATCGGCTCGCCGGAGATTTTAGTCAAGGCGTGGTATTGCTCCGTAAGCCGGCGGATGATCAGGCCAGGTTGGCCGTTACCGATGGTTCGGCCATCCATTTTAACCACCGGGATCAACTCGGCGCCTGTGCCCGTCAAAAAACACTCGTCCGCATTGAACAAATCATAGCGCGTCAGGTTCGGCTCGCTCACCATCATTCCGGCCTGGCGGGCCAACTCGATCACTACCCCGCGCGTGATCCCATAGAGGGCGCCCGCCGACAATGGCGGGGTGAACAACTGTCCGCCCTTGACGATGAACAGGTTGTCCCCGGTGCACTCGGCGACGAATCCTTCCGCGTTCAGCATCACCGCCTCTTCGCACCCCGCGTTGTTGGCCTCAATCTTGGCCAGGATGTTGTTGAGGTAATTCAACGATTTAATGGCCGGGTTCAGGGCGCTGTGCAGGTTTCGCGTCGTCGGCACCGTAATGATCGACAACCCGCGCTCATACATTTCGGGCGGATAGAGTTGGATTTTGTCGGCAATAATAACGACCGACGGATTCTGACATCGATTCGGATTCAAACCCAACGTCCCAACGCCGCGGGTGACCAACAAGC
>JAMCZD010000154.1:0-5221 GCA_023473405.1 Candidatus Omnitrophota bacterium | reverse complement strand
GATTTGGTTTTGTCGGCACGCCTCGACCACCGCCCGCATGATTTCGCCGTGCGACATCGGGATGCCAAGCAGGATGGCCTTGGCGGAATAAAAGAGCCGATCGATATGCTCCTTCAGTTTGAAAACCCGTCCGTGATACGCGCGGATGCCCTCAAATACGCCGTCGCCATACAGAAGCCCGTGATCGAACACGGAAATCTTAGCGTTCTTCTCGTCTAAAAACTCGCCATCGATGTAGATTTTCATTTCAGTAGACTCCGTTAGCTTACGGGAATCCACCACATTAAAGCAACTGCCTTATTATCAGATGATCAAACAGCAATTCTCAGGCCAACTCCTTGCCGTCCACCGATGCTGGTGCCGGCGTCGAACGCGCACTCCGTCAGCCACCCGCCTCTGCCAGGCCTGTCCCGCGGCCAAAGGAATGCCGGTGACCGGCCTCAAGCGGCATCAGTGATTTGGCCGTCGACTAAATCGAGTATCCGCGGGGCGCGGGCGGCCACCCGTGCATCGTGGGTGGCAATGACCAGAGTAACCTTCCGTTCGGTCCAGATGGACCACAACAGCTCGATGATCTCATGCCCGGTGTGCGAATCAAGGTTGCCCGTGGGTTCGTCAGCCATGACCAGGATGGGCTCGTTGATCAGGGCGCGCGCGATTGCCACGCGTTGTTGTTCGCCGCCGGACAGTTCCGACGGACGATGTTCCAGTCGATCCCCGAGGCCGACCCGATCCAGCAATTCCCGACCGCGCGCCTCGGTTTGGGCAGGATCGCGCCGTGCCATTCGGGCGGGCAGACAGACGTTCTCGAGCGCGTCCAATTCGGGCAGGAGATGGTAGGCCTGGAAAACAAAGCCGATCTGGTGGTTCCGAAACTTGGAAAGGGCGCGGTCGGACATCACGGCGAGGTTGTTCCCGTCGATCCAGACTTCACCCGAATTGGGAACGTCCAACCCGCCCAGCAAATGCAATAGCGTGCTCTTGCCCGCCCCCGAGGCCCCACGGAGGGCCGCAAACTCACCGGGGCCGAGCTCGAGGTCGATCCCGCGCAGCACATCCAACAACCGGCGCCCCACCTGGTAACGCTTGGTCAGGCCTTTGGCCACCAGGAACAATTTACTCATGGCGAAGGGCCTCGACGGGCTTAAGCCGGCCGGCGTTCCAGGCGGGAAGCAATCCCGCCAGCAGGCAAACCACCAGCGAGCCGCCGCAAATGATCGCGATGTCACCCGGGGCTATTACCGCCGGCAGCAGGTTAAAGGAATAGATCGAGGCCGGAAACAATTCCAAACCGGTCAGGCGGTTCATAAAATGCAGGAACTCATTGCGATACGCCAGCGCCAGCATGCCCAACCCCAGAGCGCGGACCCCTCCCAGAACCCCCACCAGCACGCTTTGGCTCAAGAACAGCCACATCACCTGCCCGCTGGTCGCCCCCAATGCCTTGAGCATGCCAATTTCGCGGGTTTTCTGCACCACGAAAGTGATCAGGGCGCTGGTAATGCCAAACGCCGCCACCACAACGATGAAAAACAACAAATAGAACATCACGTTCTTTTCCACTATCAGGGCGTTGAGGATGCCCGAATTGTCCTCCATCCAGGTGCGAATCACAAATCCAGGTCCCAGGCTCTGCCGCAATTGGGTCCGCGCTTCGTCCGCCTGGAACGGATCATGGAGCATCACGAGCAGGCCATGGACAGAGTCGTTCAGATCGTAGAGGTCTTGGGCGTTGGCCAGCGAGCAAACCACCACATTCGCATCGTAATCGTAATAACCAACGTCGAAGATGCCTTTCACGACAAAATCATCGGGCAGAGAAAAAACCTCTTCATGATGTTTTTGGCCCTCGCGCATTTCCTGGAAGCTGCGGGGCGAGTAAATGGCCAGTTTATCCCCTACGTCAAGCCCCATAGCCTGCGCCAATTCACTGCCAATCAGCACGCCGTTGCCGCTCACGTCGAACCGTCCTTCTTTGATGCTCGAAGGCAGGATGCTGACCGAGGATTCGCGCCCCGGATCAATGCCGCGAATGAAAGGGGCCAGCACCTGTGGGCTCTCGCGGTTGGACGACGTCTGGCTATCTTCAGGTTCCGTCTCGGCCAGCACGGGCCCGATCACAAACGGTGCCACACCCCTTACCAGGTGGTTGGCCGAAACGATCCGCATCGCCTCTCTGTAGTCGCGCATCGGGGTGTCCCTGAAAACCTTGAGGTGCGCGTTGAAGCCGAGGATTTTTTCGCGCAATTGCTGGTCAAAGCCGCTCATCACGCTGATCACTATGATGAGCACCGCAACCCCCAGCATCACCCCGATAATCGAGATCAGGGTGATGATCGACACGTAGGTCCTTTTCGGACGCAAGTATCGAAAGGCCAGCAATAATTCAAACGGCAGCCGCGACATTGCAAAAGGCTAATCGTCCATCGGCCCGCCGTCAATGACTCGGGACGGAATCCCCGTCCGCCCGGGACCACCGGCAATTGCATTCGATTACTGCACAAAAATTCTTTCTTGCAAACCGCTTGCTTTGTAGCACAATCACTCTTGATGGAACGTGGGCAATCAACTTTTGATTATGATCTCGCGGTAATTGGCGCCGGCAGCGCCGGCTATGCCGCGGCCCGAACAGCCGCTGAAGCCGGTTTGCGCGTGGCGGTCCTGGAAGGCGGCAAGGAAATTGGCGGCCTGTGCATTCTGCGCGGGTGCATGCCCACCAAGGCGCTGCTCTACGCCGCCGATGTTCTGCACATGGCCCGCCGGGCCGGCACCTGGGGCATCCAAACCCAAGGGATTCATTTCGATTTCTCCCAAGTCATGGCGCGCAAGGCGGCCTTGATCGCGGAATTCGCCCGGTTTCGGCAACAACAATTGAACAAAGGCCGCTTTAAATTCCTACAGGCCTCCGGCCGGTTCGTCGACGAACACACGCTCGCATTGAGCACCACCGGCACCATCACCGCCAAAAACTTCGTTATCAGCACCGGGTCCAACGTCTCCCCGCCGGCATTGCCACGGTTAAAGGAAATCGGTTATCTGACCAGTGATACCGCGCTCTCGCTTGCAAAACCGCCCCGGTCGCTCGTCGTCCTGGGCGGCGGACCTGTGGCGGTCGAACTGGCCCAGTTTTTCAATCGCTTCAATGTCAAGGTGACCCTGGTGCAGCGCAGCGAACATGTCCTGCATTCGTTCGATGCCTCCGCCGCCTGCGTCCTCGAATCGGTTTTTCGCCGCGAAGGCATGACCGTGTTCACCGGCACCAAGCTGATCGATGCCTGGCAGGAAGGCGGCCTGAAAGGGGTATCCTTTCACCACCAAGGCCAGGTGGTGCGCGTCGCCGCCGAGGAGATTCTCCTGGCCCTGGGACGGACCGCCAACATAGCCTCACTCGGTTTGGAAAATGCCGGGGTATTTACCGAAGGCGGGCGTATTTTGACCAACACGGAAATGCAGACCACCGCCCATCACATATATGCGGCGGGGGATTGCACCGACCCGCATCAGATTGTGCATCTGGCGGTTCAACAGGGGGAAATCGCCGCCCATAACATTGCCCATCCCCATAAGAAACGGAGCATGGACTATCGTCTGCTGTGCCAGGTCATCTTCACCGATCCACAACTGGCGCAGGTCGGTTTGACCGAGAAAGAAGCCCAGGTGCACGGCCGGGCCTGCGTGACCGCCAGTTACCCCTTCAATGACCACGGCAAGTCCATCATCATGGATGCGCTTGATGGCTATGTGAAATTGCTGGCCGATCCGGCAAGCGGCGAGATTCTCGGCGGAAGCGTGGTTGGCCCGATGGGAGGCGAACTGATCCATGAGATCATTGCCGCCATTTACCAGCGCATGACCGTTCACGCCCTGGCCGCCATGCCTCATTACCACCCCACTCTGGCCGAGATTTGGACCTACCCGGCGGAAGAACTGGCCCGCAAAATCACACCGGCCCATTGAACCGTTCCCCGGTGAAAACTTCGCTCCCTCGCCCCGCACCCGGCCTGATCGCAGCCAAGGCGGATTCGTTCAGAATGGCTATCGAACCGGACATTCGCCTCGAAACGCTTGGCTTGATTGCCGGCAATCGTTCCTTGCCCTTGATCTTTGCCCGCCAGGCGCGCCGGATGGGCGTCAGGCGCCTGGTTGCCGTTGCCATCGAAGGGGAGACCAATCCCGAACTGGCATCCTTGGTGGATGACCTCGTCTGGATCAAGGTGGGACAATTGACCAGATTGATCAAAGCCTTTGCCGAACGCGGCGTCACCAGGTGCGTCATGCTGGGCCAGGTTGCTCCCAGGAACTTGTTTGATCTCCGACCGGATTGGCGGGCGTTGGCCCTGCTGCTTAGGTTGAAGGTCAACAACGCCCATTCCATCTTTGGCGCCATCGCCGACGAATTGGCCGGCAGCGGCATCGTGCTCGTCCCGGCCGTCCCCTGGTTGCGCGCGTTCATGCCGAGCGAGGGGTTCCGCCTCGGCCCGAAATTGTCCAACGCCCAGCGCCAGGATGTTCAATTTGGCTTCACCATTGCCAAAGGGGTTGCCCGGTTGGAAATCGGCCAAACAGTTGTCGTCAAAAAAGGCGCTGTGCTGGCTGTGGAGGGCTTCGAGGGAACCGATGCCTGCCTGTCTCGAGGCGGCGAGCTGGCCGGCAAATCGGGCGGGGCCGTGGCCATAAAGGTGGCCAAGGAAAATCATGATTTCCGATTCGATATTCCCTGCATCGGTCCCCATACGCTCCAGACCTGCGCCACCGCAAAGATAGCTGTCCTGGCTTTCGAAGCCGGCCAGACGCTCCTGCTCGAACAAGAGCCCGTTGAACAACTCGCCCGCCGCCACAAAATCAGCATAACCACCGTCGGCCCCCAAGAAGCTGAAATCCCGGCTTAGATTTCACGCCAAGGGCTAAGGGCTAAGGGCTAAGGGCTATGGGCTAAGGGCTAAGGGCAACGAGCTAAGGGCGGAGGGCAGGGTGAGTAGAAGCAGCGGCAGCGGCTGAGAGCAATGAGCGCGAAGTGCGTTATGCCCAGCATCCCCTTGCGTCGCTTGAGTCCCTTTCGTCCCTTCCGTCCTTTCCGTCCCTTGGGTCCTTCCCATCCCATAAAAAAACTTCTGGCGCGCCCGGTCGCTTTCGGTAAGGTAAAAGTCAATTTTTATGATTATGGAACCTACAGCAGATATCGGACTGATCGGCCTGGCGGTAATGGGACAGAACCTTGTTC
>JAMCZD010000005.1:2976-31731 GCA_023473405.1 Candidatus Omnitrophota bacterium | reverse complement strand
CCCTGTTTCAGCAACGCCAGAAAGGTCTCTTGCAGGACATCCTCGGCCTCGCAATGACTGAGACCGAGGGCGCGCCCGTACAGGATGAGCTCGGACGCCTTGATTTCATAAAGGCGTTCGCACCAACCGACTTGCGACCCGGGATCGTGGTTCACGTTACATTAAATAGACACCGCGACGGTGGAATTTGTATAAGGAAAATCCTATGAGGCGTCATCGTGCGCAATTGCGCGACCGATTGCCGGCCGTTTCTGCCTGGGGTCTGGCCCAAAAAACCGGGCTGTCCCGCCTTGTCCAAGGCATTGTCTTTCAGTGCCAGCCAAGGAGACGCCCTCCTTGGTACGTCAGAAATGCCAAACCCCAGGCTAACACGCCCATGTAAGCCCATTGGAAGAGCGGCCATTTCCATGAATTGGTTTCACGGCGGACCACGACCACCGTGCTGGCGCATTGCATGGCGAAGATGTAAAAGACCATCAACGAGATGGCGATGAGCGGCGTGAACAACAGCGAACCGTCAGGCCGCCTTTGCTGGCGCAGCGTTTGCGCCAGGCTCGTTGTCGCCGCGTTGGGTCCGTCGCCGCCCACGCTGTAAACCGTGGACATTGTGCTTACGAAAACCTCTCGAGCGGCAAAGGAAGTCACGATGCCAATACCGATCTTCCAATCCCATCCCAGCGGGGCAATGATCGGCGCTATCAGGTGACCCAAGCGCCCGGCAAAGCTGTGCTGCAGTTGCTCGGCTGCTTCGCGCCGATCGATTCCGGTCACCGCCGCCACGCGCGTGGTTTCGACTTCGGGACCGTTGTTTGCGGCGGCGGCAAGATGAGTGACTATGGCTTCGCGCTCCGCCGCGTATCTCTTCGCTCGGGAGGCGTCATGGGGATAAGTGCTCAAAAACCAGAGCAAAATGTTGATGCCCAGGATAACCGTGCCGGCCCGTTTCAGGAACATTTGCGCACGGCCCCACATTTGATTGAAAATGGCTTTTAGCGCGGGTCGCCGGTACGGTGGCATCTCGAGGATGAGCATTGGCGGATCACCGCGCAGCAAGGTCTTTTTGAAAACCCACGCCATGAAAAGGGCCATCACGATCCCTATGCAATACATCGCAAATAAGACCAATCCCTGCAGCTTGAGATAACCCAGCACCCGGCCATTGGGAATGCAGGCGGCAATCAACAGGGTGTAAACCGGCAGCCGCGCCGAACAACTGATCAACGGCGCCACCAGGATCGTTGCCAGCCGGTCTTTGTGATTCTCGATGGTGCGCGTGGCCATGATCCCGGGGATGGCGCAGGCGAAAGAGCTGAGCATCGGTATGAAGCTTTTCCCATGCAACCCGACTTTGCTCATCCATCGGTCCATCAGGAAGGCCGCCCGCGTCATGTAACCGGTGTCCTCGAGCAATCCAATAAAGAGAAAAAGCAGGCAGATTTGAGGCAGAAACACCACTACCGCTCCAACCCCGGCAATCACCCCGTTAACCATCAGACTGTGAAAGTCGCCAGGCGGTATCAGGCGGGCTACCATCTGGCCGAGCAGCGTCACCCCGGCATCCAGGGCGTTCATGGGAAATCGGGCCAGGCTGAAGATGCTTTGGAACATCGCCGCCATGATCAAAACGAAAATAACCGGGCCCCAAATCTTGTGCGTCAGAATACGGTCGAGCTGGTCGCTGAAGCTCTCTTTCGACGCCGCTGCTTGGGTGGTCACGGCCGACCGGATGGCGGCGACGCGGGCATAACGGCCTTCAACGGCCGCGCTGCGCCACGCTATCCCGGTGGACTCCAACCGAGTCCGCGCCTTGCCGATCGCATCGCGGATCGTGTCGGGATAACCAGCCAGATCGGGCGGCAAGGCCTTGTCGTCGCTCAGAATGAGCAGCGACTCGGCTTGGGGCTCGGGCATCCGGGATGGGCGGCCACGATTCAGCAAGGCGGTAATCCCCGCAATTTCCTTGTGAAAAATGTCCGGCAACTCGCAGAAAGAAACGGTCCGCCTCGAGCCGTTTCGATGCGCCAGCCGGCTTAAAATCGCCTCGCGCAATTCCGCTATCCCTTCCCCGCGGTTGGCTACCGTTGGCACCACGGGGATTTCCAGAATGCGTGAGAGTTGATCGGCGGCGACCTTCTGCCCATTGTCGGCGGCTGCATCGATCATGTTCAACACCACGATCGACGGATAACCCAGCTCGATGACCTGCGACGCGAAATACAGATTTCGTTCCAGGTTCGAAGCGTCCACCACCGCCACCACCAGGTCCGGCACCGCCACGTCGGCAAGCCGGTGAAACAAGACATCGCGGACGATCTGCTCGTCCAGTGACCGCGGGCTCAGACTGTACGTTCCCGGCAAATCGAGGATCGTGATCCGCGAATCTCGCGGCACCCCCAACAACCGGCCCTCCTTCCGTTCCACGGTAACCCCGGCATAATTGCCCACCTTGGCGCGCAGACCGGTCAAGGCGTTGAAAACCGTGGTTTTGCCGCAATTCGGATTGCCGGTCAGCACCACCAAGGCCGCTGCCTCGTTCCGCTCGGCGTGCCCGGATGAAATGGCCGCGTCATCCATTGGCAACATCGCCAAAGGCTGAGTTTCACCACCCATGACCTAAGCCGCGTGTTCCCGTGCAGGCAAGGGCTCCACCCAAATCGTTTCCGCCAATTCCTGACTCAGCCCCAGCCGCACGTTGCAGACCTGGCAAATCACACTGGCGTTTTGCGTCAGAAGTCTGACTTTTTGCTCCTCACAAAAACCCATCTCCCGCAACCGGTGCGTGACCTCGGGCGGGGCGGACAATCGCTTGATACGCACCGCGGTTCCAGCCCGGACCCGGCTCAACCGGCAGGCAGTTGGATTTGCGCAGTCCGTTTCGTTGTCCAGAGTTTTATGCCAGTTCTTACTCACAGTCCCAGACACTAACCGCATTGAGACTTGGTTGCAAGATTGTTTTGCGCCCGTTCTGCCTTGCCGGGGGCGAATCCGAGATTGATTCAAGAACCGGAATAGGGTGCGAGCTCGAGGGGGTCGGAGTTGAGGGCGCGGTCGCTGGCCGAGCGAGGATTTCCGGAACGTGTCTCCCGAGGCTCCGCGCGACGCAAATTCAAATTGGGAATCGGGTGAATGATTTTGGTTTGAGCGGCGGCTTGGATGGTCTGGGGATCGCTGACCGAGATAAACCGTGGACGGGGAGCAGAAATGCGGCGTCTCTGGTTTGGAACAGACCCTCATGATTGGCCTTGATCGTAAACAGATAATCTGCCCTGCCCCCAAGACCACCGGCGCGGCCGTCTGGCCTAAGAGTCTCCAATGAACTCCCGGGCCGATGGCACAAGATATGCTTCATTCAAGACGGATCAACCGACAACGAAGATTGTTCCGGAGGCAAATATGAGGCAATTGACTTTGCTGCTGCTCAGCGTCTGGATTGCATGTTCTACTCTAAATGCCGGAACAGCCGTGAGTTCGGTGGTAGCTTGGGGCAATAATTGCTGGGGCCAGACTAATGTCCCGCCCGAACTCACCAATGCCGTAGCGATTGCAGTGGGAGAGAACCACAGCCTGGCCCTGAGAAGTGACGGTATTGTCGTCGCCTGGGGGACGAATGATTACGGCCAGTTGCAGATGCCGTGGAACCTGGCTAATGTCGTAGCCATCGCCGCGGGCAAATACCACAATCTGGCGCTGAAAGTGGACGGCAACGTTGTAGCGTGGGGGGCTACCGACTACGGCCAATTGAAAATTCCGCCGGGCCTGGCCAATGTGGCGGCGATAGCGGCCGGCGACAACCATAACCTCGCCGTCCGGTCCAATGGAACAGTCGTGGCCTGGGGCATGAACAAGTCCGGCGCGACTAATGTCCCCTTGAATCTCACCAATGTGATTTCTGCAGCAGCCGGCAGCGAACACAGCTTGGTTCTTAAGCGAGATGGCACGGTAGTCGGCTGGGGTAAGTATTCTCCGCCAAAAGGTTCCTCGGTGAATTTGAGCAACGTGGTCGCTATCAGCGCGAGCTGGTACCATAGCTTGGCCCTGAAACGGGATGGAACAGTTTTATGGTGGAATGACTACGGCGACGTGCTCCAAACGCCCGGAGGTTTAAGCAACGTTGTGTCCATTGCGTGCAGTCGGAATTGCTGTTTCGCCGTCCACGCCGATGGCAAAGTCACTGCCTGGCGCACCGGTTTCCCCGGTTTCTTCGAGGTGCCGATGGATTTGGCGAATATTGTCGCTGTGGCTCCCGGTTCATTTCACAGCCTCGCCTTGGTGTGGAAAGGCCCGCCCCGGATAACGGCCCTACCCAGAGCTCCGGTTTCTTATTTGGGAGCAACCGCACAGATTGCCGTCCAGGCCATTGGTGAGACGCCTCTGGAGTACCAATGGCAACACAACGGCGAAGTTATTCCCGGAGCTACAAATGCTGCTTTGATTCTGACGGATTTAGCCCGCGACCAGGCGGGAGATTACCGCGTAATGATCCGGAATCGCTTCGGCCAAACGATCAGTGATCCGATTGGCCTGGAAATCCTGGAAGTGCCCCCTTTGATCCTTAATCAGCCCTCTTCTCAAACTGTGCTCCGTGGAGGGCCTATGAAAATGAGCGTGCTGGTGGAAGGTTCTCCCCCCTATCGTTATCAATGGCAGTTCAATGGAATCGACCTGGACGGCGCAACGAACCCGGCCCTGACCTTGGCGCAGACGGAACTGAACCATCGCGGGCAGTACCGTGTGCTGATCAGCAATCCTTATGGAGCAACCACCAGCTCCAATGCGGCCCTGGAAGTCCTGATGATACTAGCGTGGGGCGATAACCAGTATGGAAAAACAAATGTACCCTGCGGATTGACTAATGTGACCGCAATCGCTGTTGGTGGCGTCCATAGCGTCGCGCTGAAGGGCGATGGGAAGGTGGTGTCCTGGGGTTATCCATTGGACGGAATAACCAATGTCCCTAAAGACCTGTCGAACGTAACCGCTATTGCCGCTGGGGATATGCATACACTGGCGCTCAAGGCCGACGGCACCGTCACGGCTTGGGGCGACAATTTCCATGGCCAATGCCAGGTCCCGCGCGGCCTGACCAACGTCATCAGTATTGCCGCCTGTTGGTGGGGCAGTTTGGCCCTGAAGAACGAAGGGACCGTTGTTACGTGGGGAACCAATTACAGCGGGAAAGCCCCGGTTCCAACGGGATTGTCGAATGTGGTGTCTATTAAGCAAGACATGGCACTGCTGCGGGACGGGACAGTGGTTTTTTGGGATTACTATGATGGTTCGATTCAAACCAACGGTCCCCCCAACCTAACGAACGTGGTGGCAATCGACTCCGGTAACAG
Organism: Candidatus Omnitrophota bacterium; assembly: GCA_023473405.1. Lineage (GTDB taxonomy): Bacteria > Verrucomicrobiota > Verrucomicrobiia > Limisphaerales > UBA1319 > JAMCZD01. The sequence goes on along the minus strand of JAMCZD010000005.1, from coordinate 26,392 downwards.
CCGTTTGGCACTGCGTAACGATGGAACAGTGGTTGCCTGGGAACGCTTTGGCAATCCGATTGAAACACCACCCGAGGCGACCAATGTCGTCGCCATCGCAGCGAGTGGTTATCACAATCTAGCCCTTCAAGCCGACGGCATGGTAGTTGCCTGGCTTTACGAGTATGATTACGCGAAGAACGTTTATATTGCTCGGCCGACGATGGTCGCTGATTTGATGAATGTCGTGGCGATTGCCGGCGGGTTTACCCATAATTTGGCTTTGATTGGCGATGGATCACCCGTAATCACGGTACATCCAGTGAGCCGGTCCGCGTATCACGGAACTACCACCTCTTTCATTGTCAAAGCGGTTGGATCAGGTCCCCTACACTATCAATGGCTGCGGAATGGAAAGGAAATCGCCGGCGCGAACCAATCTGTCCTGAACATCAGCAATTTGACAGCCGACGAGGTCGGGAACTATCAAGTTCGGGTTTGGAACGTGCGCGGCGAGACACTGAGCCCAGCCGCCCATTTAACCACTATGGACGGTCCGCCCAGAATCCTGCGGCAACCGCCAGATTTGCAGGTCCTCAAGGGCGCGTCAGCACAGCTCGGCATCATAGTGGAAGGCACCGTTCCAATGAATTTCCAATGGAGGTGCGACGGTAATCCAATAACTGGCGGAATTGGTCCCATCTTTGTAATCACGAATTCCCAACCCGCTCACAACGGTGTCTATTCTGTCATGGTGAGTAATGTCTTTGGATTCGTTGCAAGTTCAAATGCCGTTTTGGACGTGACCTCAGTTGCGACCTGGGGCAACAGCTACGGCAGCAGAACCCCAATTCCCGGAGGCTTGACTAACGTAATCGCTGTCGCTGCCGGCGGAGCGCACAATCTGGCGCTCAATGCTGATGGCACCGTCGTGGCTTGGGGATGGAATGTGGATGGTTTTGGCAATTATGCGGGACAATCCGATGTTCCAGCAGGATTGACAGACGTCGTCGCGATTGCGGCGGGGGGCATGCACAACTTGGCTCTGCGGGCTGACGGAACAGTCATCGCTTGGGGCGCTAATGATTATGGCCAGAAAGACTTTCCACCCGGTCTGACGGGCGTGGTGGCTATCGCGGCCGGCGGAGGTCACAGCGTGGCGCTGAAAGAAGACGGTTCGGTGGTGGCCTGCGGCGATAATTCCTACCATCAAACAGAGGTTCCCTCCGCTATTACTAATGCCGTAGCTGTTGCTGCCGGAGGGTTTTATCATCTCCTGGCGCTCCGCGCTGATGGGACCGTGATGGCCTGGGGCGAAACTCAGCGTTGGGGAGGCCAGGTTCCGCTTGATTTAGGAGAAGTGGCAAGCATTCAGTCGCGCGGTATGCACAACATGGCGCTTAAGGTTGACGGCACGGTTGTGGCCTGGGGTGATTACGGCGATGGTCAAACCAATGTCCCTCCCGGTTTGACAAGTGTCATCGCCATTAGTTCTGGCGGCAATCACAATCTGGCATTGCTGGCGGATGGCACCGTCAAAGCTTGGGGTTATAGTAGTCGCGAGCGCTGGGAAGTCCCCGAAGGATTATCAAACGTAGTCGCTATCGCGGCCGGCGGTTCGCATAGCCTGGTCTTGGTTAGCGATAGCCGTCCTTCTATCTCACTTGAACTGTTCGCTCCGTATGTTTTTAACAAGGCCTTAACCATTCCCTTTTCCACGCATCGAGGGAAGGCGTATTATCTTGAATCCAAGGATATCTTGGCCGATGCTCATTGGCAATGGCGGCGAACATTGGTCGGAGACGGTTCTGTGAAAAGCTTCACCGACTCAATCACCTCTGCAGGAACGCGGTTTTACCGGGTGAGGCAATTACCCTAATAAGCGGGGTGCTTCCGGAACAGCAGACTTTCGAATTCCACGGGTCCTTTGCCGCTTGGATTAATTGTGATCGTTGGAAAAGCCGCGGAAGCTTCTGCGGTCCAACGAGCTCCGCAAGCTCCATTCATCGGGCCTGTTAGCCAGAAGTCCTGGTTTGCCGCGGATTGAATCTACTGCGAACGCAGGCGGTAGAACCTTGCCGGACCATTGGTGGCCATATCATCGACGTATTTCATCAGGCCGTTCGTGGTTGCGGCCAGATTGGCAATATCGGTCCATTGCGTCATGTTGGTGGAAGACTGAATGGTATAGGAAGTCGACGTCACGCCGCGACATTCCATTTGGACTTGGCCCGGCTCTGGCACGGAGATCAAGGTAATTCGGGGTTGCGCCACGGTGAAAGTGGCCTCCCAAGCGAAGGGAGAACCGTTAAAGGCGGCATCCACGGCCTGGACGCTCCAGAAGTATTCCCCTTCGGGCAAGTGATCGAGCACGGCAAAAAGCCTCTGCTGGGCGTTGCCTGGCTGCGGGAGCCGGTGAAACCCGGTCTCCGGATCAGACTGAGGCGACACAATGTCCGAGCCACCCGGCGTCGTTCCTACGCGCAAATTGTAAGTGAGACCGAGAGGAGGCGCTATAGAGACGAATCCGAGATTGATTCAAGACTAGGATAGGAGCACAAAAACCGCACTTCCGGGGGATGCTTCTGCAAGCCACGGGCCAGATTATCGCCAAAATGTGAGTTCAAGGAAAGCATGAAGGCAAGAAATGGGCCGGACCTTTCCTTGTTTTCTGTTTTCCTAAGCGATATCTGGGGATGAATCGGAATGGCTAAAATCGGGTAGGGTGTTCAAAAAACGCCAGGCGAACGTTTGAATCCCGGCATCACTCCGGGCCGGGCCGATATATTTATCTTCCTAAGTACCAACCTGTTACGAGCGCGTTTTACCGATCGTTTCCCCGGCTGGCATCCGCCCTGCTTGCCTGCGAAAGACCAACGGCTAAGCACGGGCGAATTATGAAAAAAATCGAAGCCATAGTGAAACCATTCAAATTGGAAGAGGTGAAGGACGCGCTTGCCGAGGTCGGGATAGAAGGAATGACGGTAAGCGAAGTCAAGGGATTCGGACGGCAGAAAGGGCATACGGAAATATACCGTGGCAGTGAATACACGGTGGACTTTTTGCCCAAGATCAAGATCGAGATTGTCTTGTCCGACAGCCGGCTCGAGACGGCAATAGCCGCCATCCTGAAGGCCGCCAAGACAGGCAAAATTGGGGATGGCAAGGTTTTTGTCTATCCGGTTCAGGAGGCCATCCGTATCCGGACCGGGGAAAAGGGTGAACAAGCGATTTGAATCTCGTATCAATTACTGTCCGAAGAAACGCGATATGAAGAAAGCCTTGCGTCTTTTTGGGATTCTGCTGAGCCTCAGTCTGGGTGGCTGGTGCGCGCCGGCGGCGCCCTCGGATGCCGCGGCGCCGGCGAAGGCCGAACCAACCCTCGAACAAAGGGTGGCCGATCTCGAGGCCTATATCAATAATGGCCCCCGCAACGCCGATGCGCCCGAGTCCAAGGTGACCAGCAAAATCAGCGGCCCCGGCCCGGCGCACAACGGTTGGATGATGACCTCGGCAGCCCTGGTCCTGTTTATGACACTGCCGGGCCTGGCCCTTTTTTACGGCGGATTGGTGCGTCGCAAGAATGCCCTGTCGGTTTTGGCGCAATGCCTTGGAATTGCGGGCCTGGTCAGCATCCTTTGGTGGCTGGTCGGTTACAGCCTCGTGTTTTCCGCGGGAAACGCGGTTTTTGGCAGCGCCGGCACGTTTGCGTTTCTGAAAGGGGTTAATTCAAATCCCAACACTAATTACTCGTATTGGGTCTCCCAAAACGTGTTTTCCATGTATCAATTGATGTTCGCGATCATCACGCCCGCCTTGATTATGGGGGCCATCGCCGAACGCATGAAGTATTCCGCCATCCTGGTCTTTGTCACCGGGTGGATGTTTTTGGTTTACTTCCCGATGGCGCACATGGTTTGGGGCGTTGATGGGTTGATGAACGGCGTCTGGAATGCCAATGCATCGATCAAGGCCATTGATTTTGCCGGGGGAACCGTGGTGCACATGTCCTCGGGTTGGTCGGCGTTGATCCTCTGCCTGCTCCTGGGCAAACGATTGGGCTTTCCCAAGGAACCGATGCCGCCTCACAGCATGGCTCTTTGCATGATCGGCACCGGCATGCTCTGGGTGGGTTGGTACGGATTCAACGCCGGCAGCGCTGTCGCCGCCGACGGTATCGCCGCCAATGCCTTCATGACCACCACCCTGGCTGCCGCGACAGCCTCCTTTGTGTGGGCGATGGCTGAATACGTCCTTAAGGGAAAACCAAGTATTCTGGGTTTCTGTTCTGGCGCCGTGGCGGGCCTGGTAGTGGTGACTCCAGCAGCCGGGTTCGTGGACTCGTCCGGCGCCATCCTCATTGGCCTGGCCGCGGGGTTAATCCCCTTCATGGCCTGTTACAAGCTCAAGGGCTGGCTCGGGTATGACGACTCGCTCGATACCTTTGGCGTGCACGCCGTCGGAGGCACTATTGGAGCCTTCTTGACCGGGTTGCTGGCTACATCGTCGGTGAATCCAAACCTGGACCTGAACCTGAAGGGCGTCGTTGGCCATATCCTTTGGCTGGAACAATTGAAGGCCATCGGCGTCACCTTGCTCTTCGCCATAGTCGGGACTACCATCCTGGGATTCCTCATTCGTGTCCTTATCGGCCTGCGCGTTTCCGAGGATGTGGAGACCATCGGGCTGGATTTGGTGGAGCATGGGGAAGAAGCCTACCACGATTGACACCCACGTGATGCCCCGTTCAACCCGTATTTATCGAACCGCCCCGCGCCAAACCGCTCGATGCTTGTCGCGCGGGCCAAATCCTGCGAGTATTCGCAAGGCCGGCCCAGAGCAACCGGGATATTCATGGACGGCAACAGTGAAATCGAAAAGCAATTTCGCGTCGCGGTCTCCTGGCGGCAAACCCGCCCGGAATCACCGCGCCGCGTTGGAAACATAAGGCAGCGTATTATCTCATGAGCACTACTACCACAGCAAAAAGTGTATTGGAAATGGCCCAGAAAAAAGGCGCTCAAATGGTCGATGTCAAGTTTGTCGATACGTTTGGCATCTGGCAGCATTTCACTCTACCTATCAGTGAATTGACCGAGGAAGCCTTTACCGAAGGTCTCGGTTTCGACGGTTCATCGATTCGCGGATGGAAATCGATCGAGGCCTCCGACATGCTGGCCATGCCCGATCCGAGCACCGCATTCATCGATCCGTTTTGTCGCGTGCCCACCTTGTCCATCACCTGCACCGTAGCCGAGACGGGCACCAAGGAAATCTACAGCCGCGACCCGCGCGGCATCGCCCAGCGGGCCGAAAAATACCTGCAAAGCACCGGCATCGCCGACGCCGCCTATTTTGGTCCCGAGGCGGAATTCTTCATCTTCGACAGCGTCCAGTACGATCAAAAGGTAAACAGCGCCTTCTACAACGTCGATTCGGAGGAAGGCATTTGGAATTCCGGCCGCGGTGATACCCCGAACCTGGGATACAAAATCCGCCACAAGGAGGGGTACTTTCCCGTCCCCCCATCGGATGCACTTCAGGATATCCGCACCGAGATGTGCCTGGTCATGGAACAGTTGGGCGTTCAAGTCGAACGCCAGCACCACGAGGTGGCCACCGCCGGCCAGGCCGAGATCGATATCCGCTTCGATACCCTGGTCAAAACGGCCGATAACATGATGGTTTACAAGTACGTCCTCAAAAATGTCGCCAAGAAATACGGCAAAACAGTGACCCTTATGCCCAAGCCTCTTTTCGGCGACAATGGATCCGGAATGCATACTCATATGTCGTTGTGGAAGAAGGGAAAACCCCTGTTCGCCGGCAATGAATACGCCGGGTTAAGCCAATTGGCCCTCTATTACATCGGCGGCGTCCTGAAACACGCCCGGGCCTTGTGCGCCATTTGCAGTCCCACCACCAACTCCTATAAAAGATTGGTTCCCGGCTATGAGGCCCCAGTCAACCTCGCTTACAGCTCGCGCAATCGAAGCGCCGGCATCCGGATTCCCACTTACAGCGAAAATCCAAAAACCAAACGCATCGAGTATCGTCCGCCCGATCCCTCGGCGAATCCTTACCTCGCCTTCGCTGCCATGATGCTGGCCGGACTGGACGGGATTATCAATAAAATTGATCCCGGCGAACCTCTCGACAAGAATATCTACGAGCTGCCGCCCGAGGAGCTTAAACAAGTCCCCAGCGTCCCCGGCAGCCTGGGCGAGGCATTGGATTGCCTCGAAAAGGACCACGAATTCCTGCTCAAAGGAGACGTCTTCACGATGGACTTCCTTGACATGTGGATCGCCAGCAAACGCAAAGAACACGACGCCTTGCGCCTGCGACCGCATCCATACGAGTTCTTTCTCTATTATGACGTGTAAACCAGCATGACGTGTAAACCAGCGCCCCCCCGACCGGCGCGGCGGCATCCCCCGCCTCCCCATTGCCGCCGCGCCCGCTGGAGTTCATCAGTTTCCAGGCTATGAAAAGAGCTTCTTGGTGATCATCGAGACGCGACGGCCCAGCGCCCGCGCAATCTCCAAGTCCGCCGGGGCAGGCGACAGCTCGGCCTTGGCGCCGGCAATCGTCGAGGCCCCGTAAGGTGTTCCACCGCGGGCTTCCACGTGTATCATCCCAGGGATCGAGTAGGGAACGCCCACAACGAGCATGCCTAAGTGCAACAACGGCGCCATCATGGTGAGGCACGTGGTTTCCTGACCGCCGTGAGTGGAAGCCGTTGAAGTAAACAGCCCGGCAGGCTTTCCCTCCATTTCTCCCTTGAGCCAGAGCGAGGCGGTGGAATCGAAAAGATACTTCATCTGTGCGATCATGTTGCCAAAGCGAGTCGGCGAACCAAAAACCACGCCCGAGGCCTCGCGCAGATCATCGAGACTGCATTCGGGTGTCGCTTGTTGTTCTTTCCAGATTCTCGAGGCGTGCTCGCTCTTCTCCAATTCTTTCAAAACCTCGGGAAATTCCGGTGCCCGTCGAAAAACAACCTCGATCCCCTCAACAGTTTTTGCTCCAGCCTCGACCGCCCGGGCTAATTGCAGAACGTGCCCATAGCGCGAATAGTAAACTATTAAAATCTTCATGGATGCCACCCTGGTTTCGTCGAATTTATCCCGTTAAATCCGTTGCTTATTTGCTTAATTCAGTCGTTCGCGGAAGGTGATGCCGGTCCATCCAACCATCAAGCCTCGGCGCGAACCTTGGCAATGTATCACACCCGGCCGGGGCTTACAAACCGGCCTGATCCGAAGGCTGGTTGGCCCGAAGCTTTTCCATTCGTTTCGTGGCGCAACACCTCCGAGTCTGCTGTATCGCGGGTTTCCGACCGCTTCGCGTTGGGCCGGCGCACGCTCTGCCGATGTAGAAACCGGCGATTGGCTCGCTCGCTCCCGCTCGTTCGGCCCCGCGGGCCTTGCCTTTGCTTGGCGCAGGCGATCCCTTTCGCCGGTTGCCAAGCGGCTCAAGTCAGCAGGGTAGGAGACCTGTATGGCTTGGCCAATCGCGCAAAACCGCAGATTATGGTTGCTAAGAAACGGGCGGCCCGTTTAAAAGTAATGCTTAGCCTAGCCAAAGGATAGTTTGAATGAATATGAAAGCGTTATGAGTATGCCGATGTTCTCGCTAACCGAGTGTTTTATCCTTTCGCAAAAGTCCTTTCCTCGCCTCTTTGAGGTCTTGCAGGCAAAGGGATACCAGGTGATAGGCCCGACTGTCCGTGATGGGGCCGTTGTTTATGAGCAATTGAGCTCGGTGGATGAGCTTCCCTGTGGTTGGCAGGACGATCAGGGTGGGGGGACTTACCGCTTGAAGCGCCGCGCCGACAATGCATTGTTCGGGTACGGGGTGGGGCCGCACTCCTGGAAAAAATTGCTGCATCTGCCTGCTTACTGCCTCTGGAGTGCCCAGACGGAGAACGGCAAACTGCAAATCGCGCCTGGCGATGGCCCTGCGCCCAAGCTAGCCTTCCTGGGAGTTCGCTCCTGCGAGCTTCACGCCTTGGCGATCCAGGACAAGGTCTTTTTGCGCGGCAAATATGTGGACCCGGCTTATCGGCAGAGGCGCGAGAACGCGTTGATCGTGGCGGTCAATTGCGCTCAGCCGAGCGGCACCTGCTTTTGCGTCTCGATGAATACCGGTCCCAAGGCGTCGTTTAGTTTCGACCTTGCCTTAACGGAGGTTATCGAGTCCGGACAACATTTCTTCCTGGTGGAAACCGGCTCGCCGCAGGGCGCGGAGTTGCTGGGGCAGATCACCGAACAAAAGGCCACCCAGAAGGATAAGGACGCCGCCGCGCGCGTGGTGGCCAATGCCGCCGCGCATATGGGTCGAACCATGGAGTCCGCCGGCATCAAAGACTTGCTCTATCGCAACTACGACCACCCGCGCTGGGAAGACGTGGCCGCGCGCTGCCTCAGTTGCGCCAATTGCACCATGGTATGCCCCACCTGCTTCTGCACCACCGTCGAGGATGCAACCGATCTGGCCGGCAAACAAGCCTCGCGCTGGCGCAAATGGGACTCCTGTTTCACGATGGATTTCTCGTTTATCCACGGCAGTAGTGTGCGGGCCTCGACCAAATCGCGTTATCGCCAGTGGATGACGCATAAGCTGGCCACTTGGTTCGACCAATTCGGCACCTCCGGTTGCGTGGGATGCGGCCGGTGCATTTCCTGGTGTCCGGTCGGGATTGACATCACCGAGGAAGCCCGCGTTATCCGGCAAAATGACGGCATCACCTTGACCAAGGAACAAGTTCATGAAAACCAAAAGCCTTGAAGAATTAATAGCTGAAGCGGCCTTTTTCAAAGATTTGGACCCATCCTACCGGCAAATGCTGGCCGGCTGCGGGACCAACGTCGTCTACAAACCAGGTGAGTTCATCTTTCGCGAGGGAGACGAGTCCCGGCAGTTCTATCTGATCCGCACCGGCTCGGTGGCCCTCGAGATCAACTTACCTGGAAAGGGAGCAATGATCATTCAGACCCTGAACGAAGGAGAGGTGCTGGGATGGTCCTGCTTGATCCCACCGTATCGAAAACACTTTGACGGCCGATCCGTTAAACAGACGCGCGCCATTGCCTTTGATGGCGCTTGCATCGGCAAGAAATGCGAGGAGGACGCCAAATTGGGTTACGAGTTTTTCCGGCGCTTTGCCGGTATTATGGCCCAGCGCCTCTCGGCCACGCGACTTCAGCTCCTCGATGTATATGCCAAACCATGATCCAACCTCAGCCGCCGTCGCCGAACCACCCAATCCAATGGCGCCCGATCCATTTTATGTGCGCCGTTTGAAACCGGAAACCGACGACACCTTCACCCTGGCCCTGCAGCCGGCGGATGGCCCGTCCAAATTCAACTTCGAGCCCGGCCAATTTAACATGGTCTATGTCTTCGGCGTTGGTGAGATTCCCATCTCCATCAGCGGCGACCCGGGCGATTCAAAGCTCTTGTTCCATACCACCCGGGAAGTCGGGTTGGTTACCAGGGCGATGCGCCAATTGAAACCAAACGACCTGGTCGGACTCCGCGGTCCTTTTGGGACATTCTGGCCGGTGGAGGACGCCGAAGGGAAAGACGTGGTGATCGTGGCCGGCGGGATTGGGCTCGCCCCCCTCCGCCCGGCGCTTTATCGAATCCTATCCCGGCGCGACCGATACGGACGGGTCGTGCTCCTCTATGGCACCCGCACCCCGGCGGACATCCTCTACCGGCACGAACTCGAGCAATGGCGGTCTCGATTCGACCTCGAGGTCTACGCAACCGTGGACCGGGCCATGAGCGGTTGGCGCGGCAACGTGGGCGTGGTGACCACCCTCATCCCGAGGGCGCCGTTCGACCCCCGCAACACCGTCGCCTACGTGTGCGGCCCCGAGGTTATGATGCGCTTTACCACGCAGGAACTCCAGAAACGCGGCGTAAACAAGGACGCCATCTTCATTTCCATGGAACGTAACATGAAATGCGCGGTCGGATTCTGCGGACGCTGCCAGTTCGGGCCGACCTTTGTCTGCAAGGACGGCCCCGTGTTCCGCTTTGATAAAGTCGAAGACTGGCTGATGAAGTGGGAGATTTGATATGGCTGTAAAACACAAACCCAAACTGGCCGTCTGGAAATTCGCTTCCTGTGACGGATGCCAATTGAGCCTGCTGGATTGCGAGGAAGAGTTGCTGGCCGTAGCCGGTGCAGTGGACATCGCCAATTTCCCCGAAGCCACGCGCGCCGTGGTTCGCGGTCCGTATGACCTCTCCCTTGTGGAAGGCTCGATCACCACGCCCCGCGACGCCGAACGGATTCACCAGGTGCGGCGGGCCTCGAAGTACCTGGTGACCATCGGCGCTTGCGCCACCGCCGGCGGTATCCAGGCCCTGCGTAATTTCAAGGAGGTGAAAGAGTTCATCTCGATTGTCTATGCCACACCCGGTTACATCGAGGCCCTCAACAAGTCCACTCCCATCTCCGACCAGGTATTCGTCGATTTCGAACTGCAAGGATGCCCGATCAACAAATACCAACTCCTCGAAGTGATCAGCGCGTACTTGAACAGGCGCAAACCAAATACCCCCCCTTACAGCGTCTGCCTCGAGTGCAAAAGGCGCGCCACCGTGTGTGTCATGGTCGCTCATGGCACCCCATGCCTCGGTCCCGTAACCCAGGCCGGTTGCGGCGCAATTTGCCCCAGTTACAACCGCGGGTGCTATGGCTGTTTCGGCCCCAAGGAAACGCCCAATACCGCCGCCCTGGCCAAAAGGTGCGCGCGAATCGGCATGAGTGATCCGGACCTCGTGCGCGCCTTCCGCACTTACAATTCCTATTCCGAGCCATTCCGCCGCGAGAGCATTGCCCATGAACAAAAATAGAACCATCAAGGTGGACTACCTCGCCAGGGTCGAGGGCGAAGGCGCCCTCCACGTCCGCATCAAGAATAACAAGGTCACCGAAGTCAAGTTAAAGATTTTCGAGCCGCCGCGATTCTTCGAGGCCTTTCTCCGCGGTCGCCACTTCACCGAGGCGCCGGATATCACCGCGCGCATCTGCGGCATCTGCCCGGTCGCGTACCAGATGAGTTCGGTGCATGCGATGGAAACGGCCTGTGGAGTTACGGTGGACGGGCCGCTCCGCGCGTTGCGCCGGCTGATTTATTGCGGCGAATGGATCGAGAGCCACGTCCTGCATGTTTTTGCCCACCGCGCGCCCGATTTCCTCGGCTATCCCAGCGCCCTCGAGATGGCCAAAAAGCACGGCGATCTCGTCCGCCAGGCCCTGCAACTCAAGAAAGTCGGCAACGAAATCGTTACCGTCCTGGGTGGTCGTGAAATCCACCCCATCAACGTCCGCGTAGGCGGCTTTTACAAGGTCCCATCCAAATCCGACCTCCGCCCCTTGGTGGAAAAGCTGAAATGGTCGCGCGACGCGGCGATCGAGTCCGTGCGCGCGGTGGGCAAACTGGAATTCCCGGACTTCGAACAGGACTACGAGTTTGTGGCCCTGCGGCATCCTAATGAATACCCATTCAACGAAGGCCGGTTGGTTTCCAACAAAGGCCTCGATATTGCCGTGAGGGAATTTGACGATCACTTCGTCGAGGAACACGTTCCCTATTCGAGCGCCTTGCATTCCACCCGCAAGGCCCGCGGCAATTACTTCGTCGGCCCCCAGGCGCGTTACAGCTTGAACTTCTCCAAGCTCGCCCCAGTGGCCCAGCAAACCGCAAGAGAAGCCGGGCTTGGCCCGGTCTGCCGCAATCCTTTCCAGAGCATTGTGGTGCGGGCCGTGGAGACGCTTCAGGCCTGCGACGAGGCGTTGCGGATCATCGAGCAGTATGAACCGCCGGATGCACCGTCCGTCCAGGTGCACCCCCAGGCGGGCGTGGGATACGGCTGTACCGAAGCCCCGCGCGGTATCCTCTATCATCGCTACCGCCTCGATGATCGAGGCATGATCATCAACGCCAAAATCGTCCCGCCCACCGCTCAAAACCAAAAAACCATCGAGAACGATCTGCGCCATTTTATCCCCGACCGCCTCAGCCTTTCCGATGAAAAATTGAAATGGCAGTGCGAACAGGCGATTCGGAATTATGATCCCTGCATCTCTTGTTCCGCTCATTTCCTGAAGCTCGACATCCAGCGCGAATGAACCTTTCGCAGTGCCGTCCCGCCATCTCGACATGCGTAATCGGGATCGGCAATCTGCGGCGTGGTGACGATGGTGCCGGCATCGTGGTCATTCGCCGGCTCATGGCCAGGCCAATCCCCAATACCCGATTCGTCGAGGCCGGCGACGATTGCTTGGCTTTGATTGATGTCTGGCAAGGGGCGGATTTTGTGATCCTGGTGGACGCGGTTTGTTCCGGCGTTGAACCTGGAACGATTTATCGGATTAACCCGCGATCCCAAACCCTGCCAGCCGTATTCTCACCAACCTCGACCCACTGTTTCAGCTTGGCTGAGACTATCGAGTTGGCGCGCATCCTCGACCGGCTCCCGCCCCGGCTGCTGGTCTTCGGGATCGAGGGAGAAGACTTCGGCCTGGGCCAAACCATGTCCACCAGGATCAACCTGGCCGTCGATGAAGTTACGCGAGAAATCGCCGACGAAGTCGCCCCGGCACAGACAACCCTGACCCTCCCGCCCGGGTGGCATGATCGAACTGACGTTCGATGCTGGGTGTGAGACAAAACGGTCATGGTCGTCTCCAATCACGCCAACATGGGCATTGTGTCAATACTTGGGACGCCCCCCCCAAGGGCCAGGTTGATTGCGAGCGCGGACAAGCGGCGAGGAGTGATTCCTTGATTTTTCGGAGCAGTTCACCTGCTAGCCCGGATATTTCGCAGCGTTGAACGCCGGATCAGGGGACCCGGCCTACATGGACGGGCTTTTGAGGGCTGTAGGACGTGTGCCCTCACGCGGCAGGGTGTTGGCGTTTCAAAGGAAGTGTGAAATGTCCGGGCTAGGCCGCCTTGGCTGTCTGTACCCAAGGCATGGCAATCTTCCTCAGCAGGGGGCCTTTTCATTGGCAGACGCTTTCAGAGCACCCTTGATCGGGACCGTGCCCTTAAAATCCCTTGGTTGGCGCGATCCAGTCGTCGGCCTGCCGACCGTTCATGCTTCATGCATTGGCCCTGGCTACCCATTCCTTTTCATGCTTGCGTGCGAGAGCCCGGTTTGCCATGATTTGGCTGCAGCCGGGTCGTCTTCGTGAATTCTGGAGTGTAATTTAACCGTCTGGCGATCTGGCATGAATATTCTGTCGATCTCCAGCCAGGATATAGGATTTAAATGAGAAACAAGACCACAGCGCCGCGCTCTAAACCCAACCGGAATTCCATTGGACTTGAGAAGTGTCGCACCGGTATTCCCGGGATGGATGACCTCACTGACGGCGGACTGCCTCGTGGTCGGCCCACGCTCGTCTGCGGCGGCGCCGGTTGCGGCAAGACATTGCTCGGGATGGAATTTGTCATCCACGGCATCACCGATTTTGGTGAGCCGGGCGTCTTCATGTCCTTCGAGGAAACGGAGGAGGAACTGGCCCAGAACATGGCCAGCCTCGGCTTTGATCTGCCGGCTTTGGTCCGCCAGAAGAAACTGGACATTGATTATGTCCGTATTGAACGCAGCGAGATCGAGGAAACCGGCGAGTATGATCTCGAGGGATTGTTCGTGCGACTCGGCGCTTTGATTGACGAACTTGGCGCCAAGCGCGTGGTGCTGGACACCATTGAAGCACTGTTTGCCGGGCTGCCCAATGAAGCCATATTGCGTGCCGAGCTGCGCCGGCTTTTCCGCTGGCTCAAGGACCGGGGCGTCACCACCATCATCACCGGCGAACGCGGTGACAACACGCTCACCCGTTACGGCTTGGAGGAATACGTGAGCGATTGCGTGATCGTGCTGGACCACCGGGTTCGTGAACAGATCGCCACCCGGCGCTTGCGGGTGGTGAAATACCGTGGGAGCAAACACGGGACTAACGAATGCCCGGTGCTGATCGACGAGCATGGTTTGTGTGTGCTGCCGATCAGTTCGCTGCGGCTGGACTACCCAGTCACCCAAAAGCGTGTCTCGTCCGGTATCCAGCCGCTCGATGCCATGTTGGGCGGCAAGGGATACTATTGGGGGAGCAGCATCCTGGTGTCCGGCGGCGCCGGCAGCGGTAAGAGCAGCCTGGCTACCGCGTTCGTGGACGGCATTTGCCGCGAGGGTCTGAAATGTGTGTATGTATCCTTCGAGGAATCGCCGGATCAGGTCGCACGAAACATGGCCTCGATCGGCTTTGATTTGAACAAGTGGGTCAAGCAAGGCCGGCTCATGTTCCACTCCATGCGCTCGACCGCTTCCGGCCTCGAAATGCACCTCGCCAACATCGTCAAGATGGTGCAACAATTCCATCCGGACGGCATTGTGATAGACCCGGTCACGAACCTGATCAGCGTCGGCAAGGGCGAAGAGATCAAGGAAATGCTGACGCGGGTAATTGATTATCTCAAGAGCAAGTCCATCACGAGCCTGTTTACCAGCCTCACCCTGGCTGACAGCCCGGCGGAGCAAAGCGAGGTGGGCATCTCGTCATTGATGGACACCTGGCTGCTCCTGCGCATCATCGAGTCGGCCAACGAACGAAACCGCATTCTCTATGTGCTCAAGAGCCGCGGCATGGCCCACTCGAACCAGATGCGTGAGTTCTTGCTCACCGACAACGGCATCAAGCTGTGCAATCCTTACCTTGGCGCCGGGGCGGTCCTCACCGGTTCCGCCCGGTTGGTCCAGGAAACCAAGGACCGCGAACAGATGCTGAAAGAACAACAGTCTGTCGATCATCGCTGCCGCGAGCTGGCTGCGGAACGTTTAACCCTCGAAGCCCAGATGGAGGCTCTGAAGCTGCGCCGGATCGCCTTGCAGGAAGAATCCAAGCTGGCCGAGACTGATGCTCAGCTGCATCAGGAACAGACGCGCCAGGATCAAAAGCAATTGTCCATCTCACGTAAAGCGGATTGAATCCATATGACCACCAGATCCACCCCAAACACGTCCAAGCCCGCCCGAAAAGCCCATGACGATCCCAAACGCAGCCAATGGAATTTTCGCCTCTACGTTGCAGGAGCGACACCCCGTTCCCTGACGGCATTCGAGAACCTCGAGAAAATTTGCAAGGAGCATCTGACCGGGCAATACCATATCGAGGTCGTTGACCTGCTCAAGGAACCTGCGGTGGCTCGCAGGGATCAGATCGTCGCCCTCCCCACGCTCGTCCGCAAACTGCCACCGCCGGTGCGCAGGATCATCGGCGACCTTTCCAATAAAGAACGGGTGCTGATTGTTCTCGACTTGTCGTCCCAAACCTGAGTAGAATGCGATATGGGTAACAGTGTAACGGGCACAGGCTTGGCGGCGTTGACAAAAGCGCGTCGCCAAAGGGACAGCAGCAAATACCTCCTGAAACTCTACGTGGCCGGGGTCACTCCACATTCCGCGGAGGCCATCCGGAACGTCTCCACCGTGTGCGAGAAACACCTTCATAATCGCTACGAACTGGAAATCATCGATATATACCAACAACCCACCTTGGCCCGGGGTGAGCAGATCATCGCCGCCCCCACGTTGATCAGGAAATTACCGCTGCCCCTGCGCCGTTTGATCGGGAATTTGGCCAGCGAAAATACGGTGCTGGTGGGGCTGGACCTGTTACCAAGGTGACAACACCAGAACATAAAGACACCGCGGCACGGCGATCGGCGCACCGGGCAATCTCTTCACGGGGCCTCCAGGCCCTCCTCCGCCAAATCGATGAGCTGACCAGCCGGCTCGAGGAAGCCGAAGACGCCTTGAACGCCATTCGCGAAGGCGAGGTGGACGCCATCGTTGTAAAGGGCAGCAAAGGGGACCAGGTTTTCTCCCTCCATGGCGCCGAGAGCATTTATCGCTTGATCGTCGAAACGATGAAAGAGGCGGCCTGCACCGTTACCCTCGATGGCAAGGTCTTGTTCTCCAACAATCAGGTCAGCGAACTGCTCCAAATCCCCCTTAACCAACTAATTGGGCGATCGCTCACCGACTTCGTTGTGCCCGACGACCGGGAGCCATTGGCCCGATTCCTCCACTCGAGCCAATCCCATTCAATCAAGCAGCGCATCGTCTTTCAGGGTACTGCCGGCCCCGTGCCGGCTCACGTCTCCTCGAATGTACTTCGACAGTCCGACGGCGTGAGTATCTGCATCGTGGCCGCCGATCTTACCGAATTGGAGGCATCCACCGGTATGCTCCAAGATCTCCGGCGACAGCAGGATTTATTGAAGCGAAGCAACCAGCGGCTCGCCCTTCTGAGCGACATCGCCGGACGGCTCCTTCAAACCAGGAAGCCTTTGGACGAGATCAATTCCATCTGCCTGAAGGTGATGTCGCTGCTCGATTGCCAGACGTTCTGCAATTGCCTGAAAAAACCAGGCAGGCCTGACCTGAGCGTCAATAGCTATGCCGGCATGCCGGACAACGCCGCAGAGTGGGTCGCCTGGCTGAATCAGGGCCGGCCAACGTGTTGTGGTGAGAATTGCGACCTCGAACCTATTGTTGTCGAGGCAGGCCGCCGAAAAATTGGCCCGACGTGGTCCAGCCTGCTGCATGCGCTCAGAATACAGGCCTTTGCCTGCATGCCCTTGGTCGCCCATGGCGAATGTGTGGGGCGGCTTTGCTTCGGGAGCCGTATGCGCGATTGCTTTGCGCCCGAAGACCTCGTTTTCATGCGGACTGTCGCCAGCCAGGTCGCAATTGCCGTCCATCGAGCGAATACGGAGGAGGCGCTGGCCCATAGCGAAGCCGATCTGAACTACACCAATGAACAGCTTAAAATTGCGAATGAAGAGCTCCAGGCCGCCAATGAGGAGCTCACTACCGCCAACGAGAACCTCGATGCCGCTGTGCAGGCGCGCACTGCCGAGTTGACCAAGTCCGTGGGTGACCTGCACCGCGAAGCCGCCAGCCGCGCCAAGTCCGAAAATGGGTTGCGCACAGCCAACCAGAGCCTCCATAACCAGGCACGACTGTTGCGCAGCCTCGCCGCCCAACTAACCCTGGCCGAACACCGCGAGCGACAGCGCCTCGCCCGGGTCCTCCATGATAACCTCCAGCAACTTCTGGTCAGCTCCCGCTATGGATTGGAATTGCTGGCCAGAACCAGCGTTGGCACCGCTCGCAAATCCGTTGATACGAACATCGGAAGAATCGACGAGGCTATCCGCCTCTCCCGCTCTCTTACCGCGGAGCTGTGCCCACCCATTTTGCAGGAGAGCGGTTTCGTGCCGGCCTTGGAATGGCTCGTCCGCTGGATGCTCGAGAAACACGGCTTGTCTGTGCGCCTGACGGTGAAGAAACCGGTTGCCATAGCGCCGGAAGCCACCACCATTCTTTTGTTCCAGGCCGTGCGTGAGTTGCTCTTCAACGTGGTTAAACACGCCAATGTCAAGAGTGCCCGGTTGCAAATGAACCAACAGGCCGCTCAGCTCCGTGTCATTGTTTCCGACAAAGGCCAAGGCTTCGATCCGTCCTCGCTAGCCCAGCGCGATGTCAGCGACGGCTTTGGCCTGCTCAGCATCCGCGAACGGTTAAGCCTGATCGGCGGCACAATGAATATTATTAGCGAACCCGGCCAAGGTGCTTGCGTTTGCCTGACCGTGCCGACAGACAACTTGCTGCCAGCCGCCGCACCCTCGGCTGAAGTTCCCATAGACATCCCATCGGCCAAGCCACGGCACAAGGCCCGAGCGCCAACAACGGGCTGCAAAGAAAGAATTCGCGTCCTGCTGGCTGATGATCACGTAATCATTCGGCAGGGCCTGGCTCAACTTCTGCGGCAGGAAGAGGATATCGATGTCGTTGGCCAGGCAGGCGATGGCGAGGCTGCCGTCCGTCTCGCCTGCGAACTTCGCCCGGACGTTGTGGTGATGGACGTGAGAATGCCGGGCGTAAATGGCATCGACGCCACCCGACGCTTGCACCGCCAATTTCCAGATCTGCGCATCATCGCCCTTTCGATGTACGAGGAAGCGGACTGCGCCGCCGCCATGCGCGAAGCGGGCGCCAGCGATTACTTGATCAAGAGCGGTCCTTCCCAGGCCCTCATTGACGCCGTTCACACTCACGGTTTTCGCCGTGCCATACCCCCGGCCGGCCCGAAAACATCCTGCTGAGATAATACAGAACCAATTTCAAATACAGGGCCCAAGCATCAATGGGCGGGATTCGTGAGCCGGCCCAGAAACAGGAGGCTTCCGGAGTGGGTGTCGCGGATGAAGAAAAAGAATGGATGATCGGCGCGGAAAATCGGGGGAGGCGGTGGCGGCTTCACCATGGCGCTTCCGACCATCGCTACAGCCGTTGCCGCAGTTGCTTCGGTGCCTTCCTCGTTAACTTCGCCCCAGGCCTTGTGAAAGACTCCCGAAATGTAGAGCTGCCGGGTCCCGTCCATCCCCGAGAAATCGGCTTTCGGCCCGAAGGCGTCCGGCATACCCATCTTGGCCAGGGCGTCGCTGAGGTTGAAGCTGGACTCGAGTTGGAACCTGGGCAGGAAGATTTCGACCTTTTGACGCCGCATTTGGCCGATCGAACGCGCGAGCAAGTTGGGGGTTAGCCGGCTTTCCAAGGCGCCGAAGGCGTCGAGCTGACGCGGCAGCAGAATTACCATCGAGAGTTCCCGGCTTTCATAGGGCAGTTCCACGGCCTGCAGGTCGTTATCTTCCATGTATCTGACCTCATCGAAGTGGTGCATGAGCGGCACCTGGACCTCGCGAGTGGCCGACAGATGGAACGGATGAGTCGAGGTTTCAGTTCGCTTGTAGGGTTTGGCCCAGGCGCCTTTGAAGTAAATGGCGTTGACCAGCACCATCCGGCTGAGGGCGCTGAGACTGCCGGATGGCAGGATGTCCTGGATTCGTTCCTTGGTTTTCTGTGCCACCCAGCGGTTAATGTCGTCCCTTACGGTTTCCGCCTGGGTGGTGAAGTCGGCCTGGTTGATGTTTGCCTGGTATTCGGCCTTGGCGATCTCCAGAAAGGCAGGCAGGAAAGGATGGCCTTTTTGAGCCCACAATGCATTGGCAATGCTCAGTTCGATCTCCTTCGATTTGCCGGCTTGGCCGAGCTGGCGTTGAAGCTCGGCGAAGGAGGAATGGAGCGTTTGTTGATCGTTGGCGAAGTGGAGCACTTGGCTCATTTGTTGTTCGGTGTCGCCGCGTGCGCCGGCGTAGGCCATCGCCAGGCAGGTGGAGATGCTATAAGGCGAGAAGAAAAGGTTGCCAGGGCTGGCTTTGAGCTGGTCGTAGAGTTCCAGGGCAAAGGTTGTGTTACTTTCGGCCAGTGATTGAGTCTGGGCGGCTCGAGCATCTGGTGAGGAACCAAGAGCGAATGAAAGCATAAAAATACCGGGGATGAGTTTTCCGAAAATCCGATTCAAACGCAGTGGTAATCTTCCTGCGCATACCATCATTTTAAGTTGGTATCTGAGGATGCCCATACACTTCGGTTAGACGAAAACACGCTTGAATTGCTCCCTCCGCCTTTTTCAAGACGGCAGCGCCTCCCCGCCGGGCATGGTAGAGCCAAGCTGCCGCTCGGCCCATTATTCGGAGCCGGCTGCCTTCGGACGCAGGACCGTGAACTCCCTCATCCGCGCAGGTTGCGCCCCAGTGGCAGCTTTGCCATTCCATACCGGCAGGGAGGTGTTCTTTTGCGCTGCCGACTAATAATAAAGTGGGCTGGGGGCGTTTTGAGGCGTATAGATGACGTAGGACTGATCAAACCAGTCGCGCATGGTTCCGGGGGTTTTGGCGGTGCCCGATGCGGAATCCAACCTGGGTGAAATGACTTCCTTGATGATGCCCAAGCGCAAGAGCCCCCGGTAATGCGGCTTGTAATCGGACACGACCAGGATTCCTACTCCTCTCTGCCTGATACCATTCATTTCAGCGTCGGTCAGGGGTGGAAAGGCGCCGAACAGGACGAGCGCATTTAGGTCCGGATGTCCCTGGATTATTTTGAGGAGGCGGTCGGGCGATAATCCAGTGGCCATATAGGAACTGATCGTCGGATCGGTGAACTTTTCCGTGAGGACAACGGAGATGCCGGCGTGTTTTGACAGTCCTTTTTGGAAGGCGGCGAGCAAAACTTCCGACCACGACATGGTATATTTGCCGAAGTCCTCGGCAACAATTGCCACGCCGCCTGGCTTACCCATGATTCTCGCGGTCTCGTCGGCAGATACTTCACCCAGAGCCTCGTACGGTTTCAGGTTCAACTTTGGTCCGCGCTTGAACTGGGTCGAGTAAATCGACCAAAGCGCGCCAGCCAGGAGTGCGGCTGCGACCAGGGTGATAATTGTGTTCTTTTTCATCGTGACTGGAGGATGGTTAGCGGGAGACAGGTTATCCCGCAAGGTGAGATATGAAGTTTGGAGAGACGCATTGGCGATCGGTTTCCACCAAGTTGAATCGTCAATGAAGGTCTCGTTTCGCTTCTGAGCAGGCTGAGGTGAAGCCAACATGGTTTTCTATTCGACTTCCGGCATAGGCACCGCCTTGCCTTCGAGTTGCACGGCCTGTTGGATGGGATCATAAACGCCATAAAAAACGGCGTTGGCATCGATCCAGATGGCCAATCGGCGAATCTCTTCCGGGGAGAGCTGAAGCCCGGCGTGCCCGGCACGCAGCAGTTTCATGAGACGGCTTCCACGCGCCCCATACACGCCGCCGGGCGGGGTGACCTGGATTTGATTTCTGCCGCCAAATCGAGGGACCAACGCCTCGGCGGCGTTCTTCGGACCCGTTCCGTTTCCCCAGAAATCCCGATCGCCGCAAAGGGACCAGTAAGACCGAGTGAAACCTCTCCAGGGTGCGGCCGTCAAATCGATTCCCAGTTCCGGCTTGGGTCCGGAGTGGCATTGAATGCAGTACCGGTTCAAAATGGGTTGCACCAGGCGAACGAAGGAGAAGGGCCTAGTGCCGTCCATCTCGGGTTCGATATGAGAAGGATTGGGTGAGATTGAACACGGCTCACGCCGCAGCGCCAGGACAGGGCTGCCAGAACGAGGCGCGCTCAACCGGCTTTCGTGGCAACCAATGCAGGAAACGCGCTCGCCAGGCTGAACGTAAGTAGTGGTGCGCATGGTTTGGTAAGCAAAACCATTCTTGTCAAGCGCTTGAAACAGCAACGGTTTGCCGGCGGGGACCATAAATTGGGCCGATCCGTCCGACTCGACCTTGACGGTGCCGAGTATGGCGCGGGCGTTTTCTTCGCGAGCCAGACCGACGGGTGGATTATCGGCTTCAGGCGTTGTTTTGGGCAGGATTTGGATGATCCGCAAGGCGGTAATGGTGCCGTGTTCAATCTCACCCAATCCTTCGTAAACGTTCATCAGGATCATCTCGCCGGTCGGGGGCGCTTGAGATGGCAGGGTGCTGGCGCAGATGGGCGGGCATGGCCTTGGAGCGAGAGGCATGGGTGACGTGCTCCCGATGGCCGGGTCGCGATAGATGAGTTCTCGATTCCCGAATCGGTCCAGCAAGTAAACACCTAATGCCGCCGGTTCGTTGGCTGCCGGCTCGAAGAGCAGGGGATAAGGACTATAGGCGACGAGGAAGAAGTTTTCCGAAAGGGGCCAGGGCGACTGATAATACTCCGCCGGAGACCCCTCAGCTTCGGGAAAACAGACCTCCGGGGTGATTCGCGTAATTGCCTGATGTCCATCAATGCTCACTTCCGGATTCAGGACCACAATCGAACCTGCCGTCATTGAATGGTGGGCCGAAGCGGTGAAGACGATTTTGGGACTGCCGGGGATGGGCTGGGCTTGGAAACTGCAATGCGGACTGGCGGTGGCATTGCCCCAAACCACCATTGGATCGCTCCCATCAGGCCGAATGGACCAGAGGTTTTGATGGGTAACAGCGTCGCGATCGATATAATCCCACCGGGCATAAAGCACTCGACCGGAATTGGAAACAGCGGGAAACCACTCATTGGTGTCATGGAACGAAAGGGGACGGATATTTTTTCCATCGGCGCCCATTCGGTGAAGGGCATAAACGTGCCAGCGTTTGCCGAATTGGCTGCCAAAGCAACGCGCATAACCACGGCGGCGTGTCGAGGAGAAGATAATTCCACCGTCAGGCAAATACTCCGGCATCAGGTCTTCGTATTCGCCGCTGGTGAGTTGGCGGAAACCGGTTCCATCGGTATGGACCTCGCATATGTGGAAAAACGGATCGTCCGGTGTGCATTTCGAGTAGGAGAAAACGATTCGTTTGGCATCGGGAGAAAGCCGCGGTTCCAACACGCTGCCACTTGCTAGACGCCCGTCCAACAGGTCGCGGACTTCGAGCGAATAACCAGGCTTTTCAGCCACGAAAAGGCCGCCGCCGGGCCGGGCGCGCCAGCCGAAATATTGCATAACCAGGTGGCTGTAGGATGTCGGAATCCGTTTGACAAAGAGGAGCTTGCCAAAATCCATTAGCGGATTGGCCAAGGCGATTTCGCGATTCAACCATCGGGCGCGGAGGTATAAGCCACGCCACCCGATTGCCTTGTTGTTCGAGGTTTTAACCAACTGATCGAGACGATCGAGTTCACCAGTTTCTTGGGTCACGAAATCCACCGGGAGCGCCGGCCGCAATTCCGCCAGGAGCAGGCGGGCTCTTGCCAGGGCATTGGTAAGACCGTGAAAACAGGACTCAGTGGAATCGGTTATTTTATCCTGCCGTCTCCAGTCCGCCTCGATCATTTCCCATAAATCAAGGTTGGGCCGACGAACCACCCGGGTGGCCCCTTGCGAATTCAGGGTTGTGCCCCAGCCGAACGTCCAGGGCGAGCGTATCAGCCCGGCCTCGGCGGCCACGGCATACCGGCAGGTCTGCGCCGGTTCGAGATCGCGGTCGCAGTATTCGTGCGCATCCGTCACTCGGGCCAGGACTTCGCCGTCCCGGCGGATCACATAAACCATCGCCCCGGCAACCGATGGCCAGCTCAATCGGATCGACTGGGGACCGGTGGCTTGAACAATCAGGGAAGGCGGGGCGGAGGGGATTGGGATGGGCGTGGATCGAACTTGAGTGACTTCGTAACCCAGCAGCCGTGAACCTTCACTGGGCAGCGAAAAAAGCAATCCCTGGCTCATCAAATCCTCGCCCGTGTGCACGGCTGTGTCGTTTCCAGCGGTGTCCCAAACCCGGTAAGACGCCTTCGGCTGCAGATGGACCCAACGGACAGGTTGTTCGTCATTTTGGCTCTTGGCCCGGAAGACCACCAATATCCCACGGGAAGCATCCGCTGATTGAAACTGTTGGGCGTCCCATTGGTGATCATTTAAAGGCAAAGGAAGCGGACGGAAGTAATTGCCGCCAAGAACCGGGGACAACGAATACTGCGACCGCGATCT
>JAMCZD010000005.1:0-2966 GCA_023473405.1 Candidatus Omnitrophota bacterium | reverse complement strand
AGGCCGGCGACCGTGTTGATTTGTTCTTGATTGACGCTTCGAGATGCGGCGGCCAATTCAGGAACCGACCAACTGCCTCCAAAGTAACAACGTGTCCTGGATTCAATAGCCGGGCGGTTCAACTCGGACTTCGAAGGCGGAAATCGGCAAACCAATCGCGCGGGTGGGACAAATAAATTGGCGTGACTGAGGCGCAAGCGAACCGAAGCCGCCTCCAACCGTGCCGATTCGCGTTCGCAAGCGGCTGCGACGAGACGACCGAGGAGCGCCACCTCGGCATTCCTTCCTTGGACCTGGATGGTGTGTCGCCATATCCCGGCTCCCTGCTCCCAGGAGCCGTTGTAGACACCACAAAGCAATGACACGAGTGGGACCGACTCTCCAGGCGCAAGCACCAGCGATTTGCGCGTGCCTCCTTCGCACACAGTGAGGCGCAATTTGCCGGAGTCGGAAAGTGAGGCATCCAGGTGCCAATCCCTCTCGGTTGCCGGGGCCAAGAGCAGGCCGCTGTGATTGGCGCAACCGGCCAGTACCAGAAGCGGCAGTGCACTATGATTGTCTATTGCGACAGGGATGCCAGGGCGAATGGTTTGCGCGCGCGCCAGGAGGTCCGCGCCCAAAAAATGTATGTTTGGCCAATTCGTCAGGATTGGAGATGCCAATTCCATCTCATATGACCAAATTCCACCCGTCGCGGTGCCCGAGAAGCCTTCCGAGGCCAAAAACCGCCGCCCGTTATCATAAGTGATAAGCGGGTTCCAGTGGGTTGTGTCACATGCAATTTGCCCGCGTTTAGACACCACAAAACGGATTGTTTCGCCCTGGTGCACCCGGAAGCTTACTTGTGGTTCGATGCCAACGGAATCACGCGGACCGATGACCGCTTCCCAAACCGTTCTGTTCCCATGACGAATGGCCGGGGCAACGCCGTCGCCCCCATTCGTATCCGCCTTATATATGCGCCCGGTAATACTAACCCGGCCATCTTGCGGGGCTGTGAAGCACCGGATGCTCGCCGTGTTTTCGCCGGGATGATGCCAATCCTTGCCGACCCGGGTCCAGTCGGGGCCAGTCCAATAGGAACTCCCGTACCAGGTATCATTGCGAAAATCGAGCGGCTGGTAGCAGGCAGACTTGAGGTCATCGGCAATATCAAAAATCCATTCGGCAGACCGCAGATCGGTCAAACGCAGAGGAACGGTCCCACCGTTCGAGACCATCATTTCGAGACACACGAATCCCGAACCCGGCAATTCCTTCCAGCATCGGACAACGCGAAGACCGGTTACCGGGTCCTCAAAAACTGTCTGGTTCGTGCCGGGCTCGATGCGCCACCTGCCGGCTAATTCGTCGGGCGATTGGTTCTCGATCGTCGGAAGAAATCCAAGGCTTGGCGTAAGAGCGTGTGTGAAGACGGTAAGGCTATCTTCGGCGCGGGAATTGGGTTGGGGCCAATGCAGCGAGGCTGGGGCAGACAAGGCCCGTGAATGTTCAGCCGGAGCCGGCAGTGATTCTCGCGGTTGACCATGTCCGGCGGGGATAACAAGATTCAGCGCCGAAGCGATCGCAAGCCAAGTTGTTTTGAGAGAATGCATCGAACCTGTTGCCGGGATGGCTGTGAGTCATTTCGGAATTGGCTCACCACGTGCCTCGATACCCGGGACCGAGCGACCAGGTCTCGTAAGTTTTCATCTGGGCAATCGGTTTCCATCGGGCCGAGCCGTCCAAAAACGCCTCGTTCCCGCCCTGAGCGCCAATTGATTTGGGTGAAGCGCCGCCACTGCCTTTGTTCCACGGATTATCCGGTTTGCCGATTCGCCCGGTCGGCCCATGAGGGGCCAGGGTATAACTGCCTTGATTGGGGCTGGCATGATTGAGGTCGGAGAAAAGGACAATTTCGACGCTCTGAGTGCTGATATCAGTGGATTTCCCGGGTGAGAACCAGGCGTTGTAGGAACCCCAGGGCAACTTGTGCCCGCCATGGTAATGGTAGCCAATCACGTAGCCGTAACCATAGCGGCTCCGCGCGCTCGTACCGTCCTCTCGCAATCCCCCCGGTGTGGGATGCTGCTCGTACGGATATTCGAATGGATACAGATTGGGGCAATCCACACACTGTTCACTGGCCAAGTTCGTAAAGGTCCGAAAGGTATTGGTGGGGATCCAAAAAATGTGCTCGTCGCCGTGCGTATCGCGTATCCCGCTGGGCAGCCAGTCGTCGTTATCGCCGGCATACATCAACACCGTTAAGGTCAGTTGCTTGAGATTGTTCCGACACGATGTCCGGCGGGCCTTCTCTTTGGAACTCGCCAAGGCCGGCAGGAGCAGTGAGGCGAGGATGGCGATAATGGCGATAACGACCAGCAACTCGATTAAGGTAAAGGCCCAACGGCGTTGAAAAACGTCCTTGATTTTAAATTTTTTGGTTTGCATATTCAAGGCTTAGATGCACGGTGAAATTGTTAACACCGAGGATTTGATGCGTCTTTTGATTTCAGACCTTTTTCTTTGCTTTCGAGCCACCGATTTCCCTGACAAACACCAATCCAGTAGCTGGTTCACCGTCCCTTAATTGTTATGAATACATGCAATTATGACCAAACCCGTTGCTTCGATATTTGTTGGTTAGCCGAATTGAAAGAGTCCGTCCCCTTGGTTAGCCTGGATCACCCGATTTACATCCGATCGCGGACCATTCTCAGCGGGGAAACGTTTCCGCCGGAGCGCCATTCCAACTGCGAATTATGTCTGATCGATGAAGGGGGCGGCCTGGCCCTGGTTGGAAAGGAGCAAATGTTGCGAAAGGAGGGGGACCTGCTGGTTTATGGATCAGGGATTCCCCACTGGTTTCTTATTACCTCGTATCCTTTCAACCTACATTCCGCAGTTCAGGAACATGCATTTTTGATTTTCGAACCGCCCATCGGCAGGCTCAAAGGAAAGCGGCATGAGGTAGTAGATTATCC
>JAMCZD010000377.1 GCA_023473405.1 Candidatus Omnitrophota bacterium | reverse complement strand
TTTTCGATCGGGCGGACCAGGATTTGGTCCTGTCCTGGCCGGCCGCCGAATATGTCCTGCAAGACAGCACCAACCTGGCTGACGCATCCGGTTGGATGGATGTGACCGGCGGCTACCAAGGCGCCGTCTCGGTTCCCGTCGAAGATGGCAGCAAGTTCTACCGTTTGCGGAAATAAGGTCGGCATCTATCCTCGCCTCCGGCTACAAGCGGTTACTTCTCGGGATGCTCGATGCGGTCCAAATCCAAATCCACGTCGAGCTCCGGCCAATGCAGGTGCACGTCGTGCAAGAGTACTACATCAAACAACTGATCCTGTATCGTGGCAAAGCGCATCGCCCATCTTGACTTGCCCCAAACGGCTGGATAGCCTGAGCCCATGAATCGTCGGTTAACTCGATTGGCCTTGCTCGGGCTTTGCCTGCTGATCCTGCCGTGCACCTGCCCGGCGCCGCTCATTTATCGCGCCGGTGAAGGATGGTCTTACGAGCCAATTGGCGGCGCCAAGTGGATTCGGACGCGCGCCAAAGACCAGCTCGAAGTCGCCCAGGCCGCCTTCGACAAGCGGGATTACCGGGTCGCCCTGAAGGCAGCGCGGCACGTGATCAAACGCTGGCCTTATTCGGATTTCGCGCCCCAGGCGCAATACCTGGTCGGGCGCTGTTACGAGGCGCGGCGCATGGATGAAAAGGCCTTCAAGGAATACCAAAAATTAGTTGAAAAATATCCCAAAATAGATAATTATCAAGAAGTCCTTCATCGCCAGTTCGCCATCGCCAACCGGTTCCTGGCCGGACAATGGTTCAAGCTATGGGGTTATATCCCCATCTTCCCCTCGATGGACAAGACCGCCGACATGTACGCCAAACTGATCAAGAACGGGCCTTACAGCGACGTGGCGGCACAGGCCCAAATGAACATCGGCGCCGCGCGCGAGAAACAGAAGGAATGGTCCAAAGCGGTCCAGGCCTATGAAAAGGCTGCGGACCGGTATCATGACCAGAAAAATGTGGCCTCAGACGCCCTCTACAAGGCCGCCACCACCTACCAGAAAGAGGCAACCACCGCTGATTATGACCAGAGCGTGGCCGGCAAGGCCATCGCAACTTATTCGGACTTTAGTATTTTGCATCCGGACGACCCCCGGGTGAGCGAAGCCCAATCGCGGATCAATGCCTTGAAGACCGAACAGGCCCGGGGCAGTTACGCCATTGCCCGCTTCTACGAGAAGGGCAAACACTGGGACGGCGCGCTCATCTATTACAACGAGGTCTTGATCAAGGACCCCAATTCCAAATTCGCGCAGGAGGCAAAAAATCGAATCGCCATCCTCAAGAAGCGGACGGCGCAATAATCGGACCATGGACGCGCGGCGGTTTCTGTTGATTTGGGGCGGGTTGCTGGTATTGGGCTGCGGCGGGTGTGCCGGCTACAAATTGGGCCCCACCAGCGGCATGCCTGCAGGCACCAAATCCATCCAGGTCAACCTGTTCGAAAACAAGACCATGGAACCGCGATTAATCGAGTATGTGGCCACGACCTTGCGACGCGACCTCCAGCAGGACGGCACCTATCGCCTGGCAACCGCCGGCGACGGGGACGTGGTGGTCAACGGGGTCATCATCGATTTCAACCGCTCCGAGCTGAGCTTGCAGCCAACCGACGTGCTGACCGTCCGCGATTATTGGCTCAGCATGACCGCTCAAATCACCGCCCGCGATCGGGCCACCGGCAAAATCATTCTCGACAGCAAAGTCACGGGCCGCAGCACGATCCGCGTCGGGGCCAACCTGACCGCCGCCGAGGAACAGGCTATTCCATTGATGGCGGAGGACCTTGCCCGGAAAGCCACCTCGTTGCTGGTAAACGGCGAGTGGTAATTCGTGAATCGCCGGGATTTGGAATTTGGAATTTGCAATTTGGTCGTTGAAGAACGTCCCTTCGTAACTCGAATCGCCCTGAATCCCTTTTCCGGCCTTGAAGGGCCGGGCTATTGTTGATTGTCCTCCGGGAGAGGAGATCAATGGCAAATTACAAATTCTCAATGTTCAATTCACGGTCCCGCCTGAGACCAATGATTTTTCTATTCACAAAACTTGACCCGCGCGCAAAGGGTTTTGAAATTCAAGGACTCAAGTGTGGCGGTCCGCGAATGTCCCTTGTCAGCGACACTCACACTCCTTAAGTTGCATGACACATGCACAAGATTGCATTTCAATTTGGCTCTTTCACCATCACTTGGTACGGAATCCTGGTTGCCTCGGGCTTTTTGGCCGGGCTCTGGAATGCCAGCCGCCGCGCCGTCAGCGTGGGAATCGCGGCTGAGCAAGTCCTGGACCTTGGGCCATGGCTGGTAATTGGCGGGATTCTCGGCGCCCGGATTCTGTATGTCCTGTCTTATTGGAAGGATTACTTCAGCCATCAGCCGTTTTGGGAAATGTTCATGGTGCAACATGGCGGGCTAGTCTATTACGGCGGATTGATCGGCGCGGTTCTGGCCGGCTCAATTTATGTGCGGCATAAGCGGTTGCCGTATTGGAAGACCACCGATCTGCTGGCCCCCAGCATCGCCCTGGGCCATGCCTTTGGACGAGTCGGCTGCCTGATGAACGGCTGCTGTTACGGACGCCCCACGACCCTCCCCTGGGCCATTCATTTCCCGCTGGACCATGAAACCGCCGGCGTGGGGGTGCACCCCACGGAAATCTACAGCGCCCTGGCGAACCTGGGTCTTTACGTGGTTCTGGCATGGCTGTTTCGGCGCAAGAAATATGACGGCTGGATTTTCGCGCTCTATTTGGTCGCTTATTCGGTCCTTCGGGGATGGATCGAGATGTATCGCGGTGATTACACAACGTATTACCTGGGCGGACACTTTACACCGGCGCAATTGGTGAGCATGGCGGTATTCGTTGCCGGCGTCGGCTTGTTGTATTGGCTGCCTCGCGCCCAACACCCGCCTGCGAAGCATGAGCGCGCCAGTTGAATCATTCAGCGTTGATCCCTCACATCAGGGCAAGCGCCTGGACCTGTTCCTGCACCTGCGGTTTCCGTTCGTATCGCGGGCGACCATCCAACGCCTGATCGAGCAAGGCGATGTCCTGGTTAATGCCGGGCTCACCAAGTCTTCACACCGCCTCCACGCGGGCGAACAGATTCATCTGCGGTGGCCCGAACCCAAACCGGCAGTCGCCCAGCCCGAGTCGATGCCATTGGACATCCTGTTCGAAGATGCCGAGCTGTTGGTATTGAACAAGCCGCCGGGCCTCGTAACGCATCCGGCAGCCGGGCACGAGGAACACACCTTGGTCAACGCCCTGTTGCATCATTGCGCCGGCCAGCTCAGCGGCATCGGGGGCGTGGCGCGGCCGGGAATTGTGCATCGGCTCGACAAGGAAACCAGCGGTTGCCTGGTCGTGGCCAAGACGGATGCGGCCCACTTGTCTCTTGCCGAACAATTTGCCCAGCGCCGGGTGGAAAAGGTCTATCACGCCTTGGTTTGCGGAGAACTGCCCGAGGCCACCGGTGAAATCCGGGCCGCTATCGCCAGGCACCCGACCCACCGAAAACGAATGGCCGTCGCCGAAGGCCGCGGTCGCGACGCCTGGACCACCTTCCGCGTATTGGCCAGGCTCACCTTGGCAACGCTCGTCGAAGCGCACCTTCACACCGGGCGCACCCACCAGGTCCGCGTTCATTTTCAGCATATCGGTTTCCCGTTGGTGGGCGATACCACCTACGGCAAACGAGCAAACCTGCGATTGGCTGAATTGACCGGCTACACCGCTCCCCGGCAGATGCTGCACGCCTGGCGGCTGTCATTCACCCACCCCCGCTCCGCCCTCCGAATGACCTTTGAGGCCCCTTGGCCGGATGACCTCAGCGCCGCCATGTCCGCCCTCAAACCAGGGGCCGACCCGGACTTCGAGGTTCAACACCAGGCGCCGATTCCTTGCTGATTCGGGCGCCGCGCCGGATTGACCCGTAATGAAGCGTGTTCACTTGCGCATCTGGCGAAGGGCCAGGTAGGGATCGATCCGGACCAGGAAGAAATAGGCCCATCGTTCCTTGAGCTTGGCCCAGAAGGACCGGGCCCCCTTCCAGGTCTGGGGATCGATCCTCTTGCCATGATTCAACGCCTCGGCGAAGATGGCCTTGGCCTCGGCGGCCATGGGCGCGCTCTTCAACCGCAGCATCAGTTCATAGTTGATCCGCAAACTCCGCACATCCAGGTTTGCCGATCCCACATAAACCACGTCGTCCAGGACAATCAGCTTGGCGTGCAATACCTGCGGTTGGTATTCATATACCTCGATCCCCGCGCGAAGCATCTTCTGATACAGACGCCGAGCCGCCAATTGAGCCATCGGCACATCCGTTTTTCCCGCCAGCAGCAATTGCACCGTCGCCCCGCGGCGCGCCAGCCGAACCAGCTCACGACGAATCCCCCACGTAGGCAGGAAATAGGCCGTGATAATTTTGGCCGAGTTCGCGCGGGCCAAGTCCCGGCGCAAGGAGCGTTTGATGGGATTGAATCCCCGCCCGGGACCGCTCTGCAAAAGAATCCCGTCCAGAACCGCAATGCGTTTGTGAAACAACGGCTTGCGAAAACGGGCAAACGGCTTGTGGCGAAAATCGGCACGCTCAAAGAGCACATCAAACGAGAAAGCCAGGTCGCGAACCAAAGGACCGGCCAATTGGATGCCCAAATCGCGCCAGCCTCGCGCCACACCGTCCCCCTCGTATTCGGGGGCAATGTTGCACCCTCCCACCAATGCCACGCGCTCGTCGCAGACCAGCAATTTGCGGTGGTCGCGGAAATCAAAGCGTTGAAGGCTCAACGGATTGAACCATCGAACCCGGCCCCCCGCCCTCCGTAGCGGGTCCCAAAAGGAATCGGGCAGGTAAAAAGATCCCCAGCCATCCACCATTACCCAAACACGAATCCCACGCCCGCAAGCGGCGATGAGCGCCTGGCGGAATTGCTCGCCTATTGGAGACGGGGTGAAGGTATATATTTCCAGGCGCACCGACGCCTGGGCGGCTTCAATTGCCGCCGCTGAGCCGGCGAATACTTCGTCTCCGGTTCGCAGCCAACGGAATGATATGGAATGGTCCACCTGCATTGCCTCAAGCCAGACCCATGGCAAGCATCGCCCCTCATATAACGAAAAACTGAAGAAAGCAAACTTGATTCATGTTTTCACATTCTCGCGTATATTGGACGCGTGAATTTTTTGCTTTATAGCTTGGTCATACTTTGCCTGGCATGGCCGGCCCTGCCTGTCCTCGGCGCCGGCAATGCCCGCGCCCGGCTCCTGCTGTCCGCCAGGGAGGCGCTTCCGGGCCAGACGGTGATGGCTGGGGTCGAATTGACCATGCCGCAGGGTTGGCATACTTATTGGCGCAACCCCGGTGACGCCGGTGAACCGACTCGGGTGCAATGGTCGCTCCCGCCGGGCATCCAAGCCGGCAAACTCGAATGGCCGGTCCCGGAGAAACTGACCGAGGCCGGGCTTACGACTTATGTCTATTACCGTGATGTCGTGCTGCAGGCGCCGCTTACCCTGGCCACCAACCTCGCCCCCGGAAAGGTCGTTATCCAGGCCAATGTCTCCTGGCTCGAATGCAAAGAACTCTGCGTTCCTGGCAGTGCGGAAATCAAGGCCGACTTGACCATAGGAAACACGGCCACAGCCGCCGATGACGCCGGTTTGCTCGAGACCTGGCAACACCGCTTGCCCAAGGTGGAACCAGGGCTGGCTGCGCGGGCCTGGTGGAGCCGGCCTCCCCATAACGATTCGCGTCAGGTCTCGATCGAGTGGGCCACCACCGCAAGTCCCCGGCGGGCGGATTTCTTCCCCTACGCAAGCCAGGACTACGAAGTCGAACCTGCCACTCGACGCGAACGCGCCGGCTCAGCCAAGGTGCTCCTCCAAAAGGAGGTGCAGAAGTCCAGCGGCAATTGGCCTTCGCGCCTGGCCGGGCTCCTGGTCGTTGCCCCGCGTTCGAACGAACCTGCCTCGGGTTACGAAGTCCAATTGCCCATCGGAGAATTGAAAAAGGAGCAATCGCTGTGGGCATTTCTCGGGCTCGGTTTCCTGGGCGGCTTGATCCTCAATGTCATGCCGTGCGTTTTGCCCGTTATCGCCCTGAAGATACTCGGCTTTGTGAGCCAGAGCCGCGAATCACCCCGGCGGATAAAGAAATTCGGGCTCTTATATGCCGCCGGAGTGCTGGTCTCTTTTCTGGCCCTGGCGGCCTTGGTAATCGGCGTCAAACAAGCCGGCCACCGGGCAGGTTGGGGGATGCAATTCGGGAATCCCGAGTTCCTGGTGGCGATCACGGTATTGATCCTGCTGGTCGCCCTCAATCTGTTCGGTGTATTCGAGGTAAACCTGGCCGGGAAAGTCATGGGAACCGCCGGACAGATGGCCGCCAGGGAAGGGTCGGCCGGGGCCTTTTTCAACGGTGTCCTGGCAACAGTCCTGGCCACCCCCTGCACCGCACCGTTTTTAGGGGCGGCATTGGGCTATGCCTTTTTGCAGTCGCCACCGGTGATCATCGCGATGTTTATTGCCGTTGGCCTGGGCCTGGCTGCCCCCTACGTCCTTCTGAGTTGGGAGCCCGGCTGGCTCAGGTTCTTGCCCAAACCAGGCCCATGGATGGAGAGGTTCAAGAAGGCTATGGGCTTCCCCATGCTGGCAACGGCCGTCTGGCTGTTCACATTGACACCGCGCTATTATGGCGACCGCGTCTGGTGGCTGGGATTGTTCCTGGTCGCCGTGGCCTTGATCGCCTGGATTTACGGTGAATTCGTTCAGCGGAGCCGCCGGCGCCGGGGCCTTGCCCTGGGCATCGTCGCCGCCTTGGCCATCGCGTCCTACGCCTTTGTCCTCGAGAACGAGTTGGATTGGCGTTCTCCCAATAGATCCGCAACGGAAGCCGGTTTGCCAATCGCAGGCCCCAACGATATTGACTGGCGGCCGTGGAGCCAGGCCGCCGTCGCCAACGCCCGGGCCGAGGGCCGCCCTATCCTGGTGGATTTCACCGCTGATTGGTGTCTCACCTGCCAATTCAATGCCAAGACCAGCCTCGATATACCGGCTGTGCGTTCAAAACTCAAATCCATCGATGCCGTGGCCTTGCTCGGCGATTACACCACCGTTCCCGGCAATATTACTGCCGAATTAAATCGTTTCGGCCGCGCCGGGGTTCCCCTGGTACTCGTTTACCCGCGCGAAACCAACCGCCCGCCCGAGGTCTTGCCCGAGATCCTAACACCCGAAACGGTCCTGAACGCATTGAACAGGGCAGCCCAATGATTAATCCTGCCGCCGCGACAAAATAATTGCCAAAGGCACCGGCTGGGTTATTTTTGGCATAATCAAATAGTTTAATTCTGTTGATAATAAAACTAACGATTGTGAAATCAACCTTCGCTAAGCGGTTTTTTCGCGCGTTCGGTTCGGTGAAATTGGCCGTGGTCGTTTTATCGGTCCTGTCGGCGGTCTTGATTGGCGCCACCCTTTACGAGTCCGAAACCTCGACGCGGCAAGTGCAGGCCCTGGTCTATCAAAGCTGGTGGTTTGCGGGCCTGTTATTTCTGCTGGGCCTAAACGTTTTTTGCGCCGCCATGGTGCGTTATCCGTGGAAGGGATACCAATTGGGCTTCGTCATCACCCACCTGGGAATCATCACGCTGCTGCTGGGGGCGATTGTGGGGCTGATGTTTGGCGTGGAAGGAACCATCACCCTGTCCGAGGGCGGTCCGCCCAGCTCGACGCTCAACCTGGGTTACGAGGTGCTCCAGGTCAAGCAACGCGACACCGCCCGATCCATCAGCGCCCCATTGAACCTCGAGCGCCGTCCGCTGGGCCCCGGCAAGTCACGCCGCCTTTCCAGCGGCGGACTTCCGGTCGATCTGCTCCTGACCGCATATTATCCCAACACCAAAGACGAGTTGGTCGTGCAGGACGGCGGCAAGGCGGCGAATCCCGCCGTGCGCTTCACCTTTGACAGCCCGATGGGCGGCATGGAGGGATCGGGAATGAAGACCACGGATTGGCTGGTCGCCAACGATCCGCAGCGGCAATCGGTGGCCATGGGCCCCGCCCTGTTCCGGATGGAGACGGTGGACTCGCCCGGGGCCTTGCAGCGACGCCTGCAACCTCCTCCTCCTCCCGCCGCGAATGAAAAAGGAACGCTGAAATTGTCCATCGGCGGACAGGACTTGGAAATCCCTGTGGCCGACTACCTGGGCAAGGAATTCAAATCGCAGGACGGTAAAATCACGGTAAAAATCCAGAACTATTTCGCGGATTTTCGCATGGATACCGCCAATAAAAAACCAATGTCCGTTTCCGACCAGCCCAACAACCCCGCGGTGCTGTTCGAGGCTCACGCCGGCGAAGGCCAGTGCGTCGGGTTCGCATTTGCCGATTTTCCGGAAATGAATATCCTGCGCAACACCCAATTGCCCAACCAGGCGGTGCGGGCAGCTTACGTTTTTGACCGCGGCGGCTTGGGGATGGGCGTTCGCGGCGGCTTTTTGAACACCATCACCGTCCTGGCCGGGCCAGGCGACCAATTGCATTACACCTCGAGATCCACCAAGTCCGGCTTTCATTCCGGCGAGTTGCTAGTGGGGCAGGCCGTCTCGCCGGGCTGGCATTTCGGGGCCGAATTCAAAATCGAGCAGTTCTATCCACGCGCCAGCCTCTCCACGCGCGTTGCCCCGGCTCCCCCGGACCCAAACTCCAATTTCTCCCTGCCCGGCGTGCAGGTGCAATTGCGCCAGAACAATCAATCCCAATCCGTCCTGGTGCGCTGGGGCCACCCATCCACCGCCACACTCGGATCATCCACCTTCGACCTCGCTTACCATTACGCGACCGTGCCCTTGAATTTCACCATCCAGTTGCAGAAATTCGCCGCCCCCAGGTACGAGGGAACCACCATGCCGGCCGGTTTCGAAAGTCATGTGCGCGTGAAAGATGCACAAACCGATGAAGCCTTCGAAAAAACGATTTGGATGAACCACCCCATGACCTATCACGGATACCGGCTCTCCCAGGCCAGTTATGAGGAAGGCACCGGCGGCCAATCCACCCGCTCCACCCTTCAGGTCTTGCGCGACCCCGGTTGGCCGTTGAAATGGACCGGTTCGATCCTCATCATCGTCGGCATCATCACCATGTTCTATATCAAACCCCACCTCAACGGCCGCCAAAAACACGAACTCCGCCAAAATCCCGATTCCGCCAATCCGCCGCCTGTCTCCCAAACGGCCGACCAGCAATCCCAATCCTCGAACCCGTTATGCTGAAGCCGTTCGTTGCGCCCGGGCCTCATCCGAAACACATTCATTAAACTTATGAAAACAATTAATGTTGTCCTCTTGTCCTTCGTCATGGCCGCTTCCGTTCACGCCCTTGACTTGACCTCGCTCGAATCCATCGCGGTCCAGGATGGCGGCCGCAGAAAACCGCTCGACACCTTTGCCAGGGAGAGCCTCCAGAAACTGATCGGGCGCTCGAGCTGGAAGAGCCCGGACGGCAAGAGCATGAGCGCGATGCAAGTGTTCGCCGCCATGACTTTCGGCAAGGAAAACTGGACACAGGTCCCGATCATCCGGTGCGATTATCAGCCCTTGAAAAAGCGATTGGGATTGCCCGTCGAGCGAACCTTCTTCACCTACGGCGAGCTGGCCGATAACCGCGAATTGAACCAGATCATCAGCAACATGGCGGCGCGTCGCGACCAGTCCGCCAGACCTGAATTCAGCAAACTGGAAAACGCGGCCTCGACGCTGTTCAGCAAGTTGAAGGCCCTGGAGACCCAGATCAAAGGCGCCGATTTGCGCCTGGTCCCGCCTCCTCCGCAGGCCGGGGACACCTGGCTGCTGGTCTCCGAGGCCGGGCAGCTCTATCCTGCCAAAGCGGACGAGATCAAGGCTGCCTACCAGGCGATTGGCCAGGCTTACCAGGCCGCTGATTCCGCCGCCCTCGCCGGCGCCGCCGCCAAATTCGTGTCACTGGTCCGCGAACTATCACCCCAGGACTATCCCAGCGCCGCCGCCTTGCAACGCGAATTGACCTACAACCACGTCCATCCGTTCCGAATGGCCTGGATAGCCTATCTCTTGGCCTTCCTCGTCATGCTCGCCGCAACCACCCGACGCGGCTGGCGCGGCCTGTTTTATTGGCCGGCGGTGGGGTTGTTTTGTGTCGGGCTGGCAGTCCAGATATACGGTTTCGTCCTGCGTTGTTGGATTGCCGGACGCCCCCCTGTTACCAACATGTACGAGGTGATGATTTGGATCGCCTTTGGAGCGGCCTTGTTCGCGCTGATCTTCGAGCTGGTCTATCGCCCCCGCTATTTCGTTCTGGCCGCCTCGGCTGTGGGGGTCCTCAGCCTTATCCTGGCCGATAATCTGCCCGCGGTGCTGAATCCCAGCATCCAACCGCTTGTCCCCGTCCTCAAATCCAATTACTGGCTCACTTTGCACGTCCTGACGATCACGCTCGGCTATGCGGCATTTCTGCTGGCGTTGGGCATCGGCCACATCGTGTTGGGCTATTACGTCTTCAAGCCGAAAGCCCAGGCGCGGATCAACGAGCTCACCCAGTTCAATTACCGAACCATGCAGGTGGGCCTGCTGTTTCTGACCGCCGGCACCATCCTGGGCGGCGTATGGGCCAACGATTCCTGGGGCCGGTTCTGGGGATGGGACCCCAAGGAAACCTGGGCCTTGATTGCCATCCTGTGCTACCTGGTGGTGCTGCACGGACGTTTCACCCGATGGATGGGTGATTTCGCCCTCAATGTATCTTCGGTCATCTGCTTCCAGGCCATTATTATGGCGGCTTACGGGGTGAATTACGTGCTCGGCACCGGTCTTCATAGCTACGGCTTCGGCGTGGGCGGCGAGACCTCCGTGGCCGCCTATGTGATCGCGGAACTGATCCTGGTCGGCTTGGCCATGTGGCGGTACAAAATTCAATCCGTCAAGGCCTTGAAAGAAAAAATGCCGCCCCAGACCGTCGAGGCCTGAGCGGGGGA
Organism: Candidatus Omnitrophota bacterium; assembly: GCA_023473405.1. Lineage (GTDB taxonomy): Bacteria > Verrucomicrobiota > Verrucomicrobiia > Limisphaerales > UBA1319 > JAMCZD01. Next base: position 20,663 of record JAMCZD010000377.1, on the reverse strand, counting down.
AGCGTGAGGAGCGTGAGGAACGCGATTAGACGAATGGGAACCTCACGCTCCACGCTCCACGCTCCTGACGACCCTCACGCCCCACGTTAAATCTTTTGACGGCTCTTCACTCTTCTCGTAGCGTTGTTTGCGGGTGACTTTTGACCAATCATGTTAGGTTATATTTTTAAAAGAATAGTCGGCTCCAAGAATGACCGCGAAGTCAAACGACTGCGCGCCAAGGTGACCGAGATCAATGCCATCGAGGCTCAGTTGCAGGCCTTGCCGGAGGAAGCCCTGCGGCAGAAGACAGCGGATTGGAAAGCCCGTTTGTCGTCCATCCAGAACGACGCCGAAATGGCCAAGGCGCTAAACGAGATCATGCCGGAGGCATTTGCCGTGGTGAAAAACGCCTGCCGCCGGCTCATGGGCAGAGAGATCGTGGTGCGCGGGCACGCGATGGCTTGGGACATGATCCCCTTCGATGTCCAGCTCATAGGCGCGATTGTCCTGCACAGCGGCAAGATCGCGGAAATGGCCACCGGCGAAGGCAAAACGCTTGTCGCCACCCTCCCGGTCTACCTGAATGCCTTGACAGGTCGCGGCGTGCACATCGTCACCGTGAACGATTACCTCGCTGCGCGCGACGGCGAATGGATGGGGGCAGTCTATACCTTTCTCGGCCTGACCGTTGGCTGCATCCTCCACGACCAACCCCCCGACGTCCGCCGCGAGCAGTACGCCTGCGATGTCACTTACGGCACCAACGCCGAATTCGGCTTTGATTACCTGCGCGACAATGGAATGGCCACTCGCAAAGAGGAACAGGTCCAGCGGGGACATTATTATGCCATCGTTGACGAAGTGGACTCGATCCTGATCGACGAAGCCCGCACCCCCCTGATCATCAGCGGCCCCGCCGTCGTCAATGTTGACAACACCTATTACGATCAATTTAAACCCATCATCGTAAATCTCGTCCACGCGCAGGAACGTCTCTGCAACCGGTTCCTCGATGAAGCCCAAAATCTGATCACCAAACACCGCGGCCCCGCAGGAGAAGGTTCGTCGGGCAACGGCGAAATGTCGGCGCGGGAGATCGGCCTGTTGCTTTACAAGGTCAAGCTGGGGAATCCCAAATCGCCGGGGCTGCTGAAACTACTCGAGGATCCTGAGAACCTTAGGGTCATGAACCAGGCCGAGCTCGAATTGCACGGTGATCAGAGTAAAAAGACCCTCTATGCTCAAAAGGAAGAGCTGCTTTTCGCCATCGAAGAAAAGACTCACGACGCCGATCTGACCGAAAAAGGGCGCAACTTCATCAGCCCCCAAGACCCGGATGCCTTCGTGCTGCCGGACCTGACGACCGCTTTCCACGAGATTGACACCGGCCCCGAGAGCGATGCCCGAAAGAGGATCGAGGCCAAGGCAAAAATCCAGTCCGAGTTCGAAACGCGGGCGCAAAAAATTCATGTCATCTCCCAGTTGCTCAAGGCCTATTGCCTCTACGAAAGGGATGTCGAATATGTCGTCCAGGACAACAAAGTCATTATCGTCGATGAACATACCGGGCGCCTGATGCTGGGTCGGCGCTGGAGCGACGGATTGCACCAGGCCGTCGAGGCCAAGGAAGGCGTCGAAATCGAACGCGAAACCCAAACCTTGGCTACCATTACCATCCAGAATTATTTCCGGCTCTATAAGAAACTGGCCGGCATGACCGGCACAGCGGAGACCGAGGCCACGGAATTTTTCGACATTTACAAACTGGGCGTTCTGGTGATTCCAACCAACCGTCCGGTCGCCCGCAAGGACGTGAATGACTCGGTTTACAAAACCAAACGGGACAAGTTCGGCGCCGTGGTTAAGGAAATCATGGATGTCCACCAGCAAGGGCGCCCACTCCTGGTCGGCACGGTCTCGGTCGAGGCCAGTGAATATCTCTCCCGCCTGCTCAAACGCACCGGCATCGTCCACTCCGTCCTGAATGCCAAATACCACCAGCAGGAAGCCGAAATCGTCGCCCGCGCCGGCCAACACGGCTCCGTAACCATCGCCACCAACATGGCCGGACGCGGCACCGACATCAAACTCGGCGCCACCGTCCCGGAGTTAGGCGGATTGCACGTGATCGGCACCGAACGCCACGAGGCCCGCCGCATCGACCGCCAGTTGCGCGGACGTTGCGCGCGTCAAGGCGACCCCGGCTCCTCCCACTTTTTCATCTCGCTCGAGGACGATCTCATGCGGTTGTTCGGTTCGGACAAGATCGTCAAATACATGGAAAAAATGGGGCTCGAAGAGGAGCAGGAATTGCAGCACCCATTGCTGAACCGGTCCATTCAAACCGCCCAGAAACGCGTCGAACAGCATAATTTCCAAATCCGTAAACGCACCCTCGAATACGACGACGTGATGAACAAACAGCGGGAAGTCATCTATGGATTCCGCAACGAAATCATCCACGCCGAAAACGTCCGTCCGCGCCTCTTGGACATCATGGAAGAAGTCGTCGTCGAAAAGACAATCGAGTTCTCCTCGCCCACTGCCGACGTCCTCGAATGGAGACTCCGCGGACTGGCGGACTGGGTCAATTTCACCTTCCCGGTCGGCATCCAGGAGGCAGCCCTGGCCAAGATCGCCAACCAAGCCAGTGAGGAACCCGAAAAAGACTCGCTATTCGAGGGACTTAGCCCGGCCCAATACGCCGTGGCACAGCATCTTTGCCGCCAGGTCCGTGAGGCCTATGAGCTCAAAGCGAGCTTCGAACACCCGGAAGGAATCAAGGCCGTCGAGCGCTATACCATCCTGAGCGCTATCGACAAGCTCTGGCAGGAACACCTCTATTTCATGGATAGCCTGCGCAACGCCATCGGCTTGCGCGCCTACGGGCAACGCGACCCGCTGATCGAATACAAGGCCGAGGCCTACAAGACTTTCAGCGAGTTGATGACCAGCATCAAAACCGAGATTTGCCGCAGCATCTTCACCAGCACCTCCAACTTGATGGCCTTCGAGCAGTTCTGGCAAAGCATGTCCCAGCAGCGGACCGTTCATCAGGAAACCACCGCCTTTGGCCAGCCCGAAGCTAAAACCGCCTCCAAGGCCAGTGATATGGTCAGCGAAGCTGCCGAAGCTGTCGCCAAGTCCCAACCCGTCCGCAACGCCCCCAAGGTCGGACGCAACGAGCCTTGCCCTTGCGGAAGCGGCAAGAAATTCAAGCACTGCTGCGGTCGCACCTGATTTCACGGCAGCCTCGAACGTCAGTTCGCCGGCCAAAAACATATCCAAGGGCCAACGGCCCGTTCCATCCTTGCCAGAGTTACGGGTTTCTTGCCTGCTTCGCGTTGGGCCGGCACACCGTCTGCCGATTGGAAATCGGCGACACAGCAGGTTAGGAAACCCGCGCTACGTCTGCTGTATCGTAGGTTCCCGCACCCGAAAGCCACGTCACAATCATCGAGCATCGTCATCGTCCACGTCATTTTCAGCGCATGACTAGGACGGGCTTTCAGCCCTTGGATTTGTTTGGGGGTGCGGTTCCTGGGCCGTTGCCCCAGGCTGGGATAGGGCTGCACCTATGGTGCTCAGCGGATGAGCGCGGATTTACCTCCCAGCCCGACCGGCGCACGCCGCATGGGGAATTCAGAACCGATTCATATCGGCTGCTACAGGTTGGTGGTTGAAGAAGCGAACAGGGTGGCGATTCGGTGTTGGAACTCCTGGGCTTTTAGCTTTGGATCGGGGGCCTGCCGGATTGGGCGTCCGACGACGATATAATCCGCGCCGTTTAGAAAGGCGTCCTCGATGTCGGCGGTTCGCTTTTGATCGTCCTTCGCTTCCTTGTTCACCACCGGACGTATCCCGGGGGTCACGATGATCAACTGGTTTCCCAATTCCTGTCGCAGCTTACGTACTTCGAGTCCCGAGGAAACCACGCCATCGCAACCGGCGTTTAAGGCTCGCCGCGCCCTCGAAAGCACCAACTGTTCGGCGTTGCATTGAAATCCCAAGTCATTGAGATCGCCTTGGTCAAGACTGGTTAGAGCGGTGACAGCCAGGATTTTAACCCCGCTCCGATTTTCCACCGCCGCCTGGAGCATGCCGTCGTTTCCATGCACGGTCGCAAAGGTGATCCTGCGGTTCTTCAACTGCGCAACGGCGGCGCCAACGGTGGCGGGGACATCGAAGAACTTGAGATCGGCCATGACTTTCTTATTTCTTCGGACCAGCCATTCGATCAGCTCAAAGTAATGGCCGGCCATGAAGATTTGCAGGCCAAGTTTGTAGAACTGGACGCTATCGCCCAGCGATTCAACCCAACGCTTGGCGGCGTCCACGGTGGCTAGATCAAGCGCGAATATGAGCCGTTCGGCGGGTGGAATCGGCTTGGAAGACAGCAGCGCACCGGGGCTTCCCACGGGTTTGTTCTCGGCGGTATTCTCCATTTGCGAAATTCGTGTGGGGATCAAGACGGCTCAGCCGAACTTCCGGGTCAATCGGGCCAGGTCGTAGGACCGGCGCTCGTCCGAGGTCATTCGGGCGAAATCGGGTGAGCCATCGGTCTTTTTCGGCCAGAGCGGAGATGCCGGTGCACCGTATGCAACAGCTTGGGAGGATGGGCTTGAGCGCGACGGCGTGGGCTTGGGTGAAGCCGCCGGCCGTGATTGTGGAGTGGCCGGGACGGTGATGGTAGCTCGAGGATTGGCGCCGTAGCTCATGGCCTGGTTGGTGAGTTCGAGGTCTTTTTCCAGGGATAACTTGGGCTTTATCTTGCAGGCCTCGAGCACACCGTGATAGGCGCGAACGGCTTCATCGGGCGAGAGTCGTCCATCGGTGATGAGGCGGAGCATCTCGATAAAGGCAAGTTGATGCTCGGCGTTGTTGATCTTCCGTCCGAAGAGGGCCACGCGGGCCCCGTATTTTTGGGCGTCGTGGATCAATCGAAAGGCGTCATAGGTCGTGCCGGCGCTGCCACCGAGGATGCCCACGATCAGATTGGGATCATATTGCGCCAACTCCTCCATCAGACGGGGCCCGTGATAAGCGATCTTTAAAAACAAGGGGCGCCCCGCCCCGGTTACACCCGCCAGGCTCCGGATAATATTGTCGTTGATGAATTCGCCGAGCTTTTCCGGGACTATCCCACTGGATACATTCGGGTCGAAGACCTCGAGAAAATAGCGGAATTTCTTGCGTTCGGCCTCGAGGCGAAACTCCTTGAAGGCCAGCAAGGTAGCGCGGTCCTGTTCGAGGTTATTGACGAAAGTGACCGAGTAAAGCCCCAGGTTCGCCCCGGGAAATTCGGAGCCGTCGCGATTGCACTCGGCCTGGCCGCACTGGATATGGTCAATAGTGGCGGAGCGGAATGGTTGGGCGGGTTCTTTCACGTAAGAACCGTGGCGGACGGCCCAGACGTCGGTGGCATCGTTGGCGCGCGCGGCGGGAGTGACAGGCGAGTTCCGGAATAAACCCTCCTTGATCGCCAGTTGTTCATTGACGCTGGCCGACATGAGCATGATATCCACCCGGCCTTGCCTGACTATCTCGCGAATGATGTCCAGGAACTCCGGCAGATTGCGGTAGCCGAATTCCTCACGGGTCCAGACTTCGGGAGAGAATCGCGCCGGATGTTCCCCGCGCGAGGAAAGATAGGAACGCGGACCTGGGGACCGCACGCCAAAGGCCATGTCGGCGTCCTTGGCATCGGCAATAATAAAGGTGCGCGAGGACCGGTTGGCCTTGATTTCGGCGAGTTTGGAGTCAAGCGTTTTCATGGGAAGACAACGGGTTCAAATGAGATGGTCAGCTTGATGCGCATGTTCAAACCGTAGTAGTGGCCTTTCAATTTGTCATTAATTTCCTGCACCAACAATCCTAAATCCCAAATCTCAGCCCCTAACCTTTCCCCACGTATCCGCGAGTGCCTTGGCGGAATTTTGGAGCGCCAGTTTTTCCTTGGGCCAGAGATTGATTTCAACTTGTGCAACCGCTCCTTGACGGCCGATCACGGTGGGCACGCTGAGGCAGACATCGCGAATGCTGTAAAGGCCTTGCTGGAGTGATGAAACCGGTAAGAGCCGATTTTGGTCGAGGGCAACCGCGTGGACCACTTCGCGAATTGCCATGGCTACGGCCCAGCCGGCTCCGCCTTTCTTCTTGATGACCTCGGCGCCGCTGGTCTTGGTCCGGTCGAATATGCGGTTCTGAATGCCAGGATTGAACTGGGGAAGGCCGGCGAGAGGGAGGCCGTTAACGACGGCGGCAGACCAGATCGGGACCATGGAATCACCATGCTCACCGAGAACCAGGGCGCGGACCTGCGTAGGCGCCAGGTCAAATTCATCGGCAATAAAAGAACAGAACCGCGTCGTATCAAGCATCGTGCCCAGACCTATGACCTGTTGCCAGGGGAGACCCAGGCCTTGCACCGCGAGCTGGGTCAGGATGTCCACCGGGTTCGAAACCACCAACACCACCGCATCGCGCCGCAGGCCGGCGCTCTTCATGCTGTCCAGGATCTGGTTGAACAGGGAGACGTTCCGGTTGATTAGGTCCAGGCGCGACTCATCCGGTTTGCGGCGCAAGCCGGCGGTAATGAGAAACAGGTCCGAGTCCGACGCACGCGCATAATCGCCGGCGTAAATCCGCTGGTCGGCGGCGAAAGCGGTTCCGTGGAACAGATCCAGGGCTTCGCCTTCGGCCATGGCCTGGTTGGCATCGAGGAGCTGAATGTCCCGAACAATCCCGCCGCATTGAAGGGCAAAGGCCGCGCAGGCGCCTACGCGCCCGCCACCACCGATTATGGTTACCTTCATAAGTAAATTGGCTGTGTTGAATGGTTTTTTCGGGTTTGATCAGGATCGAGCCTCCGGCAAAGGCAACCAAGCCGGCACAGTCGCAGCCAACCGGGCCGGTAGCCAGGCTGACTTATCCCTTCGCGATCCTGGCCAGGAGCATATCGGTAATGGACTGTACCAGCTTCTCGGCATCGGGATCGGGTTGCGTGGGCGCCTCGGCCTTGGCCGGCACCTGGCACACGACCCCGGGACGCCATTCACTGTTGTCGCATAACTCGCATTCCTTGAGATCGAACCGTGGGTCGGGGATGCCGAGTTTCTGTTTGATTTTAAGGAGGTCCTTGAGCTGGCTCGACTTGAAGGTCTTTGGCTCGACTCCAAGCTGGGTGGCTACGACCACCGACCGGCAATAGGCCTCGAGGATTTCCATTTTGAAATAGGCGTCTTCGGGCGAGTGACTCCACGAAACCGCGCCGTGATTGCCCATCAAAATCGTGTTGTGGGTGTCCGCCAAATCGGCGACGTGCTTGCCCATCTCCGGCGTGCCTGGCGTAAAGTAGGGGGCCACGGGCACCTCGCCGATGAAGACCTCGATCTCGGGTATCATGCAGGTAGGCGGTTTGACCCCGGCCAACGCGAAGGCAGTGGCATAGGGAGGATGACAATGGACGACGGACTTGGCCTTGGGCTGCACCTTCATGATTTGAAGATGCATCAGGATTTCGCTGGTCCGATTGTTGGTGCCGGCCTTCTGGTTGCCCTCCATGTCCACCAGGCACATGTCTTCCGGCTTCATAAACCCCTTGGATACCAACGTCGGCGTGCACAGAACCAGCTCGTCCGAAATGCGAACCGAGATGTTCCCGCCATTGCCGTCGACGTAGGCGCGCGACCAAAGCCGGCGTCCTATATCGCATATTTTCTCCTTGAGCGCCTGGACCTCAGGCGAGTGAAAAATCTTCTCAACCGCGCTTGCGGAGGAAGGCGGGGCCGCAGGAGCAGGCGCGGGCGCCGGCGCCGTTGGCGTTTCCTTCGCGGCGTTCGAACGAGACGATCGCAGCGCGGCGGCAGGGGCGGCGGCGGGCACGGAAGACCGCTTGCGTGAGGCATCCTGCAGCTCGCGCAACAAGTCTCGAGCTGAAGGGGTGTAAATGGCATTGGCAGGCAAGGATGCCGGGTCACCGCCCTTGCGGAGCAATTCTTGAACTTCTTTTGCGCTGATTACGGGTTTCATGGTAATGGACTGTAAAAGACATCATCGACAAGGGCGACATTGATGGCGTCAACCGGGGTGTCACGATCGAATGGCATAGCCGCTTCACGCCCTTCGACGAACCCAACGGTGTCGCCCAAGCCGCCGCCAAGATCGTCATAAATCACCGGGGACGGTTCCCGGCTCAAACCGGCAGGCGGTTCGGTGCGCTGCTGGAAATGGCCGCGCGCAAAAGGGCTGACCAACAGCCAACGGGCGCCTCTAAGCGCCGGAATCGTTTGGCATAGCGTCACGCGACCAATAACAGTGCCCAGCCTCATCGCGTTGCGCCCCGTGAAATTTCATCCACAATGCCGATCACCATCATGCGAACGGGACTTTTGGGGTCATTTACCGCATGGCGCGCGGCGGCGCCATCGGTGGAGACAATGACCGGTTGATGCAAACCGGCGCCAAGGCCGTCGATGGCCACCACCGGTCCGCCTTGCGGGACTCCGGCGCCGTCCATCGGCTGGCAGATCAACAACCGCCAGCCGTTCAAGCTGCGATGCTTGCGGGTGGCAATCAGGCTGCCCTCAACACGCGCCAACAACATATGAACCCCGCACTTAGTAAATCCGCAGATTATCCACCATCACGCAGCGGCGGACACGGGTGAAAGTCTTGGGATTGGTGATGCCTTCGCCGGTCGGCGTGGCAATCGAGTAACTGAGGTAACCCTCACCACCCAAACCCAGGCCGGCTACACTGGCCCCGTTTTTCACAAACAGCGTGGTCTCGAGCGCACGCGCCATCGCGGTCATGTGGGTCACATTATGCGAGTGAATGATGGCAGTGTGCCGGTAATTGTGTTCCGCCTTCTTGGCCGCCACGATTCCCTGCGTCACGTCCTTCACCCGCACGACCGGCAGGAACGGCATCATTTGTTCTTCCTGCACAAACACGTGCGTCTCATCGGTCTCGGCGAACAGCAATTCGGTTCCGGCAGGCGCGCTGGCGCCGGCGAGCCGCGCCAGGTAAGTGGCATCTTTTCCAACGAGATCTTTGTTTAAAGTGGCATGGCCGCAACCGGCGCCTTCACCCGGTTTGCAGGTAAAGGCCTCCTTGGTCAGGCGCTCGAGTTGGGCTGGGTTTAGACGGAAAGCGCCATGGCGTTCGAGTGCCGACATAAATCCGTCCGCAATGTTCTCGAGCGCAAAGACTTCCTTCTCCCCAATGCAAAGCAGGTTGTTGTCGTAGGCCGCCCCCTGGATGCAACAACGCGCGGCGCGATCGAGGTCGGCGGTGTCATCCACCAGCACCGGCGGATTCCCCGGTCCGGCGCAGATTGCCCGCTTGCCCGTCTGCATGGCAGCCTTGACTACCCCCGGTCCGCCGGTCACGCACAACAAACCGACATGCTCGCTGGCGCTGATGGCCTTGAACGATTCGATAGTGGGTTTTTCAATGAGGCAAATCAGGTTCTCGATATCCAGGGCGCGGTAAATGGCCTCGTTGAACGCTCGAACCGCCACGGCCGCGCACCGGCAGGCGCCCGGGTGCGGATTGAAAACGACGGCATTGCCCGCCGCCACCATGTTGACCACATTGCCGCTGATGGTGGGAATGGAATGGGTCGAAGGCGTCACCGCCCCCACCACTCCAAACGGGGTGTATTCCTCGAGGGTGATGCCATGATCGCCGCTCAGGCCGGTTGGATGCAGAAACTCCACACCGGGCACCAATTTGATGATCTTCAGTTTCTCGATCTTGTGGTCCAACCGCCCGATCTTCGTCTCTTCCAGCTCGATCCTTCCCCACTCGGCGGAGTTGGCTTCGGCCAGGGTCTTCACTATTTCGATCACCCGCGACCGCCCGGCCACCCCCTTCTCCTGCAATTGCCGAAAGGCCACCGCCCCCGCTTCACACGCCTCCTTCGCGTCCTGAAAAATACCATAACGCTGGCCGGATGGACGCGATGCCGGTCGAGTCGCCGTGGGGACAACGGCCTTGATGGGAGCGGGCTCGACCGGTTTGGTCGTGTTCGAGCCGAGCTGGCCCAACCGCCCAATCACCTCTTCAACCACCTCACGAATTAAAGTGTCATTTACTGCTGGCGTAGTGCTCATAAGCTAAGATTCATTTTCAAATTAAACCCAATCGCCCGCCATGAACGGGCGCCGCCTGGCCACTTCCCCCAAGGAATTCCGGACCCGGCCCGGAGCCGGCGATTCCCCGCGCGCCACGCCTGGAAACCGTGGGGCGGGCGGTCACAGCTACCCCGTTCTGGAATTAAAGATTTGCTTTCCCAAGACGTCCACCGAATCAACAATGCCGATGATGACGGCGTCCACGGGGGCATCCTTCATGTTGGGGGCGAGGCGGGCGGAGCTGCCCTGGCAAAAAAGGACCATCTCACCTTCGCCGGCGCCGACGCTGTCAACAGCGACGATGGTGTTGGCGCCAGGACGGAGACGGCCTGGGTTCTTGTCGTCCACCAGTTGGGGTCGCAACAACAGCAGTTTGCGGCCGTCCATCGAGGCATCCTTTTTGGTGGCAACCACCGCTCCCTCAACGCGGGCCAAGAACATAAAAACCTTACTTCGCCTGAGGTTTGCGCGGCAGAATCAGCTCGACGTCCGGGTGAGGACGGGCGATGACGTGAACGCTGATGAGCTCGCCGCCGATGGTCTTGATGGCCTGGGCGCCGGCGTCAGTGGCAGCCTTGACGGCGGCGACATCGCCTACCACCACGGCGGTGACCAAAGCGTTGCCGACCTGCTGGATCGGCCCGGCGAGTTCGACATTCGCCGCCTTCAACATGGCGTCGGTGCCCTCAACCAGGGCCACTAATCCGCGCGTTTCCAATAAACCAATCGCTTGTTGTACCATAAATAGACTTTCTGGATTAAGTTTTCTTTTTTTCAAATTGTCACAATCGATTCTGAACCGGCGCTTGAGCGGCGCCTGCGGCGTGATCCTTCTGCAGGTATCGCCGCACCTCGCGCGCAATCACCAATTCCTCGTTGGCCGGGATCACCTGAATCCTGACGCGGGAGGCCGGGCTGCCGATCTGGACCTCCTGGCCGTGCGAGGCGGCATTGACCGCCGGGTCCAGGAGAATTCCGAGTTGGTCCAGGTTCCGGCAAATCTCCTGGCGAATCTCGGAACTGTTTTCGGCAATGCCACCGGTGAAAACGAGGGCGTCAATGCCGTTCAACTGCAAAAAGTAGGCGCCGATCCAGTGGCGGGCCTGATGGACGAGGACGCCCATGGCCAATTGGGCGCGCGAATCGCCTTTTGCGGCCTGGACCATGATGTCGCGCATGTCGTTGGCCCCGCCCGAAAGGGCCTTGAGACCCGACTCACGGCAAAGGACGCGTTCCGCTTCGTCCAGGGTCAACCCGGTGGCGCGCATCATGAAAGGCAAGGCGAACGAATCGAAATCGCCGACGCGGTTGTTCTGGGGCAGGCCGGATTGGGGGCTCATTCCCATGCTGTTGCCAACACCAACGCCGTTGAGGATGCCGGTGATCGAGGAACTGCCGCCAAGATGGCACGAGATAACCCGAAAATCCGGGGCGCGCACCGGGGACTTTCCGTCGTCGACATAGAGCTGCCGGGCGCGTTGGGCCACGTCTTCACGGCCCATCAGCTCGGCAGACCGCTCGGCAATGTACTTATGGCTGGCGCCGTGATAACCCCAGCGCCGCACCCCCTGCTGATACCACGCCTCGGGCACGGCATAACGCATCGCCGTCTCCGGCGCCCATTGGTAAAAAGCGGTTTCAAAGAGTCCAACCAGCGGGGTGCTGGGCATTCGTTGGGCGAAGAGGCGCACGCCGTTGACATAAGGCGGGTTATGCGCCGGGGCAATCTGGTTGCAGGCCTCCATCGCCGCCAGGACTTTCTGGTCCAGCGGCACACAACCGGTGATGCCCCGGGCCAGGATTGGCTTGAACCCCACCGCCGCCAGGTCTTTTTCGCTTTGAATCCAGCCGCCTTCGAGCAACTGCCGCAGGCAGGAATCGATAGCTTGGGCATAATCGGCCACCCGCTCGAAACCGCCGCGCGTCAGCAGACGTTCCTGCCCGTTGCCACAATCGAATAGCCGGTATTTCAGCGAGGTGGAACCAAGATTGGCTACGAGTATCTTCATTCAGCGATTACTCAGTTTTCCAGCGCCGCCGATGCAGACCCGCCCGATCCCGTCAACCCGGAGTCAGGAGGCGCGGTTCGCCTCGGCAAATCGAACGCCCAATGGTTATTGGAGCCACCGGCCCAGGTTCGCCAAGTCCTCATGGGGACGCGGGATGACATGGACGCTAATCACCTGCCCCACTTGCGCTGCCGCGGCGGCGCCGGCGTCAGTCGCGGCCTTGACCGCCGCCACGTCGCCCCGGAAAAAGGCGGTTACGTAGCCGCTGCCGATTTTTTCCCATCCAACGAGCGTCACGTTCGCGGATTTGAGGGCCGCGTCGCTGGCTTCGAGCAGCGCGCTAAGGCCCTTGGTTTCGATCATGCCTATTGCTTGTAATACCATAACTTTTTGTCGATTTGGGGATTAAAAAGCTTGCCCATCCGGCACCCGTTATTTCGCGGACTTTGCCGTGGGGACATTATCGATGAAAACCTTGAGCAGGTCATCGTGCGGACGGGCGATGATGTGCGAGCTGATCAGCTCGCCCACCTTGCCGGCAGCCTTCGAGCCGGCGTCCACAGCAGCCTTCACGCTGCCAACGTCGCCCCGCACCAGCACCGTAATCATGCCACCCCCGATCGAGATGGTCCGCACCAAGCTGACGTTAGCCGCCTTGACCATGGCGTCGCTGGCCTCCACGCTGCCGACATAGCCCTTGGTTTCGATCATTCCAATTGCTTCACTCATTTTGTTTTTCTAGTTAAGGGTTTATTAAATCTCTGTCTCGCCCGTGTTCACGCCGATGCCCCGCGCCCGCCCGCCCTCACCGCGCCAATTCACACGGCGTGTCCGATTGCAGGTTACACGCGTTGCCTTCGTCAGTATCAATATGCGCCTCGAGTTTGAAGCTTGCATCTACGCGGACCAGGAACCTATCGAGGACCACGCCGCAGTCTCCCCCAATCTTGAGCCGCATGAAATCGCCCTTCTTCACTCCATAAAAGGCGGCGTCGGATGGATGCATATGCGCGTGCCGCAAGGCCCGGATGACCCCCTGTGGCATCTCGAAGAATCCAGCCGGTCCCATCAACATGCAGCCGGGGGTTCCTTCGATGTCACCCGATAATCGCAATGGGATTTGAAAGCCCAACGCGATGGCGTCGGTGTAGGCCAACTCAACCTGGTTAAGAGTCCGGCACGGCCCCAATATCCTCAGGTTCGAGATGACTCGGCTCCGTGGCCCGATCAAAGTGACGGTCTCCTTGGCGGCAAACTGGCCCTCCTGATAGAGCATCTTGAAGGGTGTCAAATGATGGCCCTTGCCAAATAATGCCTCCACCGCCTCTTGGGTCAGATGGCAATGCCGCGCGCTTACGTTGACCACCAGCGGATTGGGGGCGGCTGCCTGGCGCGGCAATGGCTTGCGCAACCGCTGGTAAACCGCCTGGCGAACCAGATGTTCAATGACCGCACGCGGCGGTATGGTGACCAAAGATGCCATAAAAAAGCTCTATTAAGCAATAATTCAGCGAAAATGACGAAAAATGTCAAACAATTCTTGCAAATAATTCCAAAACCTTTCAAATTTAACCAAAAATGCAGGCTGAAGAACGTCTGGTCCGCATCGAAGCGTTTCTGCAAAAGGTCGAGTTTGCCTCCTTGGACGAGCTGGCGGAGGAGGTCGATATGTCGCCTTCGACCATCCGCCGGGACTTGGCGGTGCTGGAAGCGGCTGGCAGTGTCCGCCGCACCCATGGCGGGGCCCGGCTTGTAAACCCGCGTTCGGAGGAATTTATTTTTGCGGCGCGGGACACGCATCAATTGACGGAGAAAGAGGCGATTGGCCGGGCGTGCGCCGAGTTTATCAAGCCGGCACAGAGCATCATAATCGACGCCGGCACCACGGTTTATCACGTGGCGCGCCACCTCGAATCCAAGCGGCCGCAGATAATCACCAACTCGCTGCCGGTGGCGAACCTGTTCGCCTCGTCGAGCCTGGTCGAGGTGGTGGTTTCCGGCGGGGTGATCTATCCGCGCCTGGGGGTGCTGGTGGGTCCATTGGCGGTGGAGACCTTTTCCAAGATGCACGTCGATGTGGCGGTGATGAGCGCGGGCGGTATTACCGTTGACGGGATCACGAACTCGCATGGTTTGCTCATCGAGATTCAACGCGCCATGATCAACGCTGCCAAGGTGGTGATATTCTGCCTCGATCATACCAAGTTCGACCGCCAATCGGTCTCGCCCCTCTGCGGCCTGGAAAGCATTCATCACCTGGTCACCGACAGCGCCGCGCCGCCGGAATTGGTCGATGCGCTTCGGTCCCGGGGCATTGACGTCGTGGTGGCGCCGCCGGCGTCCTGATCTCGGACCTGAGGAAATCAGGAAGGCAGGAAACGGTGGGTGCGTCATTTGTGGTATTAGTGTGGTGTCTATCTTCAATGGCCAGTGACCAACTCTTGATTTTCAATTCTCGATAGCTCCCTTCCTTACGCTCAAGCTATGCGCAATCCGAGAATTGGTCTGAAGCTCCGCCTCGTTGGAGTTGTTATTCAGGGCATCTTGGTTTATTTTGGCGCGCCGGTGTTCGGGTACGCGACAGAAGCCGAAGACGACGATTGCGCCTTCTCGCGTCCCGCTTGAATGCCCAGAGTCAACAAGATGAATTTGCATTATTTATGTATCGCATGGGCCGGGTCCTTGCTGGTGGCAACGCCGCATCGCGCTGCCGGCTCGAACCCGTCCGATTCGGATCATCCGTCGGTCCCAACCATCCTGCAAAGGACCGTCGCCCAGGGAAAAAACGATGCCGGTCAGGGCTACCTGTACGAGGGCGCCTATACGCAATCCACCGTTTTCGAGGAGTTTGATGGTCGCGGCCAGATCAAGAAACGGTCGGAAAAACTCTACGCCGTCGATTTTCCCTCCGGAATTCGCCGCCTCACGGAGGCCAAAATCAACGGCAGCCCCCTTTCACCTTCCGAGCTCAAGCAGGAGGAAGACCGCGAAACCAGAAACCGCCGGAGATTCGTCCAGGTGGAGCCGGGACAGGAAAAGAACGGTGACGAAGGAATGTTCACGGCTGACCTGGCTGAAAAATATCACTTCACGTGGGTTGGCCGCGACACCATCGATGGCCGTCCGATGTTCGTGCTCGATTTCGAACCCAAGTTGGACCCGCCCATCCGGCACCCCTTGGATCGCCTGCTGAATCATTTGAAGGGCCGCGTTTGGATCGACGCGCGGGAATATGAAATCGCCCGCGCCGAAATCCATCTCCAAACCGAGGTGAACCTCTGGGGCGGCATCCTCGCTTCCCTGCAAAAGTTCACCTTCACCGTAAACCGCTCGCGCGCCGCGCCGGCCATGTGGTATGTCGCCGCGTTTGCCGGCGATTTCGATGCGCGAACCTTGTTCGGCCCCTTGCATGTCCGGGTCCGATCCTCTTCGAGCAATTTCCATTGGCTTCGCCCTGAATCGGCGGACTGCGATCGATAGCGCGCCGCCTTCGCCATGCCATCGCCTTCCAGTATCCGCGCGATTACCTTTGACGCCGGCGGAACGCTGATTGACCCTTGGCCATCCGTGGGAGGCATTTACGCCGATGTGGCGGCCCGATTCGGATACGTGGTTGACACTCGCGCCCTCGACCGCCAATTCGCCGTTGCGTGGAAGACCAAGGCCAACTTCGATTACTCACGCCGCGCCTGGGCCGAGGTGGTCCGCCAAACCTTCTCCGGCTTGACTCCACATCCGCCGGACAACACGCTCTTCGAAGAATTATACCGGCAATTTGCTCATGCCCATGCCTGGCGTGTTTACCAGGACGTTCGCACGACTCTGACAACACTCAAGAGCCGCGGGCTCCGCTTGGGGCTAATCTCGAACTGGGACGAACGCCTGCGCCCACTGCTGACCCAACTGCGGCTCGACGCATTCTTCCAGTCCATCGTTATCTGTTCCGAAATCGGCGCCGCCAAACCGTCGCCCTTGATCTTTCATCGCGCCGTCCGACAGCTCGACCTGCCCTGCTCACAAGTCCTCCACGTCGGCGATAGCATCTCCGAGGACGTCGCCGGCGCCCGCGCAGCCGGGTTGCAGGCCGTGCACCTTCAACGCCGCCGCGATGCTTCCCTGCCGCCCGGCTCGGCCCCTGCCGCCAAAACGAGCGACGTGATCCAATCGCTGGGCGAGCTCATCGAGTAGGCGCGGGCACAATGCGGCGCGTCGGCGGCGGGACTGTAACGGGCCGCTTGGACATTCGCCGGCCCGGCGGCAACAGCGCGCCTGTTCACCCTGCGCGACAAATGCCCTGTCATAGGCGCTTATAATGCGATAAATTAACGCCACATATATTAGCATTATTTATAATTGGATAAAATGCAATAATACTTGACGAAGGTGCATTGACGAATGCTCATGATCACTATTAGTATGGTCCTCGTAAGACGGGCGGATCAGGTGACGGGTTGATCCCCGCGGCATGCCGGCACGGGCGGGACGCCGCGGATATAACAACCCATTCCCGCGGATAAAATAACCGGTGCCGCCGCCCGAAAGCCTGGATTAGAAAACTTACTAATGAATATTATAAAAGCCCTTTTCCAGTCGACCATCGGCAAAAAATATGTCATGGCCGTTACCGGACTGCTGTTGTTTGGCTACGTGATCCTGCATCTCCTGGGCAACCTGCAAATCTACATGGGACCGAACGCCATCAACGGCTACGGCGCCTTGCTCCATAGCAGACCGGCCCTGCTTTGGCTGGCGCGCGTGATCCTCCTGGCCATTTTCCTGACCCACGTTGGCACCGCAATCGCCTTGACCCTCGAAAACTGGGCGGCCCGCCCCATCGCCTACACCATCGGCCCCTCGCCTTACACCACCTACGCCTCGCGGACGATGTTCATAAGCGGCGTGATTCTTTTTTGCTACATCGTCTATCACGTGCTGCATCTCACGGTCGGGGTGGTCCAACCGGGGATCATGGATTTCAAGGACCAATTGGGCCGGCCCAGTATTTACCGGATGCTGGTGGCCGCGTTCTCCAATCCCTGGATCGCGCTGTCTTACATGGTCGCTATGGGATTCCTTTACTTCCACCTGAGCCACGGGATCAGCAGCTTTTTCCAATCGCTCGGCCTCAAGAACCGGGCCTACAGCGGGTTGATCCTGGGCTTCGCCCTCGGGGCGGCGCTGGTGATTTTTCTCGGCTTCCTCTCCATCCCGCTCACCGTCCTGACCGGCCTGGTAAAATAACCTGAATACAACTCGCATGAAACTCGAAGCGAAGATACCTTCCGGTCCACTCGAAAAGAAGTGGGACCGTTATCGTTTGGAAATGAAACTGGTCAGCCCGGCCAACAAACGCAAGTTTGAGGTGATCGTGGTTGGAACCGGCCTGGCCGGGGCATCGGCCGCGGCATCGCTGGCTGAGTTGGGCTATCGCGTGCGCTGTTTTTGTTTTCAAGACAGCCCGCGCCGCGCCCACAGCATCGCCGCCCAGGGCGGCATCAACGCCGCCAAGAATTATCAAAACGACGGGGACAGCGTTTACCGGTTGTTTTACGACACGATCAAGGGCGGTGATTTCCGCTCACGAGAAGCCAATGTTTACCGCTTGGCCCAGGTCAGTTCCAATATCATTGACCAATGCGTCGCCCAGGGAGTCCCGTTCGCCCGCGAGTATGGCGGCCTGCTGGCCAACCGGTCCTTTGGCGGCGCGCAGGTCTCGCGCACCTTTTATGCCCGCGGCCAGACCGGCCAGCAATTGCTGCTGGGGGCTTACCAGGCTCTATGCCGCCAAATCGCCCTGGGCCAGATCGAGATGCATCCCCGAACCGAGATGCTCGAGTTGGTTGTGGTCGGGGGCCATGCCAAGGGCATCGTGGTGCGGGACTTGGTGTCCGGCCAGGTTACCTCGCACGCGGGGGACGCCGTGGTGCTGGCGACCGGCGGGTACAGCAATGTCTTCTTCCTGTCCACCAACGCCAAAGGCTGCAACGTCAGCGCCAATTACCGGGCTTACAAGAAGGGAGCGGCCTTCGCGAATCCTTGCTATACTCAAATCCATCCCACCTGCATCCCCGTCTCCGGCGAGCACCAGTCGAAACTGACCCTCATGTCCGAATCGCTCCGGAACGACGGACGGGTCTGGGTTCCCAAGCGGCCTGGCGATAATCGCCCGGTGGGCCAGATTCCCGAGGACGAACGCGATTATTACCTCGAACGCAAGTATCCCAGCTATGGCAACCTGGCCCCGCGCGATATCTCGTCGAGAGCCGCCAAGGAAGTGTGCGACCAGGGACGCGGGGTGGGGCCGGGAGGGCGCGGCGTTTACCTGGATTTTGCGGATGCAATCCGCCGGTCGGGCGAAAACACCATTCGCGAACGCTACGGCAACCTGTTCGAGATGTACGAACGTATTACTGGAGAAAACGCTTACGCGACTCCCATGCGCATCTATCCGGCCGTTCATTACGCCATGGGGGGGCTCTGGGTGGACTACGAGCTGATGAGCTCGCTGCCGGGGTTGTTCGTGATTGGCGAGGCGAATTTTTCCGATCATGGCGCCAACCGCCTCGGGGCCAGCGCCCTCATGCAAGGCCTGGGCGACGGCTACTTCATCCTCCCCTACACCATCGGCAATTACTTCGCCCATTGCTCGCAACCGCGTCCGGCCGCCAGCCACCCTGAATTCCGGTTGGCCGAGGCCGCCGTGAAGGAACGTACGCATAAGTTCTTGTCTATTCGCGGACGGCGCACCGTGAGCTCGATCCATCGCGATCTGGGCCACCTCTTGTGGGAGAAGTGCGGCATGGCGCGCAATGAAGCCAGCCTGAAAGAGGCCCTCGAAAAAATCCCCGCTATCCGGCAGGAATTTTGGGAAAATATCATCGTTCCGGGGGAAAGCACGGAAATCAACCAGGCCCTCGAGTATGCCGGGCGCGTCGCTGATTTCCTCGAGTTCGCCGAACTCCTCTGCACCGACGCCCTGATGCGCCGCGAGTCCTGTGGCGGCCACTTCCGCACCGAGTTTCAAACTCCGGACGGCGAGGCACTGCGCAATGACGCCGAATTTGCCTACGTCGCCGCCTGGGAACACCAGGGCGAGGGACGCCCGCCGCTCTTGCACAAGGAGCCGCTCGTTTACGAAGAACTTAAAATGATGCAAAGGAGCTACAAATAATGAATCTGAAGTTGCGCATCTGGCGGCAAAAGAACGCCGACACGCCCGGTCACTTCGTCGAGCATGATGCCCCCAACGTGACCCCAGACATGTCCTTCTTGGAACTGCTGGACACGGTCAACGAAGAGCTGACCCTTCAAGGCAAGGAACCTATCGCCTTTGACTCGGATTGCCGCGAAGGCATTTGCGGCATGTGCTCACTGGTGATCAACGGGATTCCTCATGGCCACATCAAGGGCACAACGGTCTGCCAGCTTCACCTCCGCCACTTTCAGGATGGCCAGACCATTACGGTCGAGCCGTGGCGCGCCCGCCCCTTCCCCGTGATCAAAGACCTCATCGTCGATCGCGGCGCCTTTGATCGCATTATCCAGGCCGGCGGCTATATCTCGGTCTCCACCGGACAGGCCATCGAGGGCAACGCATTGCCGATACCCAAGGACACCGCCGAGCTGGCCATGGATGCCGCCGCGTGCATCGGTTGCGGGGCCTGCGTCGCCGTCTGCAAGAATGCATCCGCGGCCCTCTTCGTCGCCGCCAAGGTCTCTCACCTCGCCCTGCTCCCGCAGGGGCAACGCGAGCGGGAACGGCGGGTGTGGCATATGGTCAAGGCGATGGACGCCGCGGGCTTCGGCAGTTGCAGCAATACCAGCGCCTGCGAGGCCGTTTGCCCCAAGTCCATCAGCGTGGAATTCATCGGACGCATGAACCGCGAATACATGAAGTCTCTCATCAAGGCTCAGTTCAAGAATACCTGAACCTAGTGTGGTGTCCCGGAAATAGCGTTACATTTCTATCCCTACTCGATGCGCAGCGGCTTTGGCCCGGCGTCTCTGCGCGCTCCCCCAGATTCCCCGCCTCAGGCCGGCCAACCAGCGCGGTTCTCGCGTTTGACAAATTGCGCCGCTTCCGGGCGATTTGGCGAGCTCATGACCGGGCCGTCCCATTGCATTTCTTTGCCCACGCCGATCCGCATCGCCACGCAGCCCAGCAGGATGATCTCGCTCAGATAGCCCGCGATTTCGAAGTTCGAATAAGCCGGCGTGCCGTCGCGCATCATCCGGAACCATTCCTCCTTTTGCTGCTGGTCAACGCCACCCGGACCGGTCAACCGCGGAATGGATTGGGGCACAGCCCTGGCAGCCTCGTGGTTGTTGCCCGATATGTAACCCTTGTCGCCGTTCAACATGAGGTAAAACTCGTTGCCGCTGTCACCGGGCGAAAACAGCTTGCCTTTGTCGCCGATGAGCAACGCGCCGCTGCTGGTCAGTTGGCCTTCCAAATCGACAATCTCCTTGACAACTTCGGCCGGGGGTCGAAGCGGCTTGAGGTCTTTATCGTCCGGATAACTAGAACTAGGAG
>JAMCZD010000481.1 GCA_023473405.1 Candidatus Omnitrophota bacterium | reverse complement strand
CCGGCACTCCTGCACCAAGTTGACCGACCAGGAACGAACTGCGGGACGTTTGCCCGCCGGCTACGTCTATCGGCTCCCGACCGAGGCCGAATGGGAATACGCCACGCGCGCCGGCACAACCACGCGGTTTTATTATGGCGATGATCCCGGCTACGCCTCCCTGTCGCTCTACGCCTGGTATAGCGAAGACAGCGGGAGCGCGACCCACCCGGTCGGAACCAAGCTGCCGAATGCATGGGGTCTGTTCGATATGCATGGCAACGTCTGGGAATGGTGCTCCGATTGGTACTCCGAATACTACTCGCCTTCCAGCGTGACCGACCCCAAAGGGCCGGCGACCGGAACACTCCGCGTCGTGCGCGGGGGCGGCGCCCTGGCTGATTTTGGCAGCGGCTGCCGGTCGGCGGTCAGGGACGGCACCTCGCCGTCGAGCCAACTTAGCGACCTCGGCTTCCGGGTTGTATTGGGAAAACAGCAATCGGACTGACGTCCGATCCTACGAGCGAGTAGCAGCCGGTGTTAGCCGGCTCTGCCTGCTTCATTTCTGATCGAACTGGCGTTCGATGCTACCACTTTTCATAATGGATGCGCCCGTGGTTGAAGCGATTCTCATTGATCTTGACCTCGGCGGGGTAACCCAGCGGCAGAATGGAAAAGGGGACAATGTGTTCCGGCAGGGGTATGATGGCGCGGATATCGGCGACGCGCTGGGACCGGGGATGCAGGCCGATCCAGACGCTGCCCAGGCCGAGGTTGTGGGCAAGCAGAAGCATGTTTTGGGTCGCCGCCGCGCAGTCCTGAACCCAGTAACCATCATATTTGTCCTGGGTTAAGTCGCCACAGACCAGAATCGCCACCGGCGCTCGCTTTACCGCGGTGGCGTAGAGGTGCGAGCGGCTGATGGCCTGCAACGTTTTCCGCTGACGGATCACGATGAAATGCCAGGGACGCTCATTGCCGGCCGAACAGGCCATCATGCCTGCCGCGATAATGTCTTCGATGCGTTGGTCATCCACCGGTTCAGCGGTGAAGAACCGGATGCTGTGTCGGGTATGAATTGCCTTTAACAAGTTCATGATTTCGCCTCTGACGGCTCAATCATGTTTCCAGCAATGCACGGCTTGTCCAGTCAAATATTACGGCAACCGGGTCGAGCCCATCAGGTAAAGGTCGCACTCGCGGGCGGCGGCGCGCCCTTCGTTGATCGCCCAGACCACCAGGCTTTGGCCGCGGCGCATGTCGCCGGCGGCGAAGACGCCCGGGGCGTTGGTGGTGAATTTTCCGTAGGTGGCGCGCGCATTGGAACGTTCGTCGCGCATCACGCCGAGCTGGCCGAGCAACCTGTCTTCCGGACCGAGAAAGCCCATGGCGAGCAGAACGAGGTTGGCGGGGATGACCTTTTCGGTGCCGGGTAATTCCTTGATGACGAAGCGTCCGTTGGCCTCTTTATGCCATTCGATCCGGACGGTATGCAGACCGCTAAGGCGGCCCGAGTCATCGCCAATAAACCGTTTGCTAGTGATGCAATAGGTGCGCGGATCGGCTCCGTAGGCGGCGGCAGCTTCTTCCTGGCCGTAGTCCAGTCGATAAATCTTGGGCCATTGCGGCCATGGATTATCCGGGAGACGTTCCAAGGGCGGCTGTGGCAGAATCTCGAGTTGAACCAGGTTGCGGCAGCCGTGACGCATGGCCGTGCCCACGCAATCGGTGCCGGTGTCACCCCCGCCGATCACCACCACATCCTTGCCGGCGGCGGAGATGAAGTCATCCCGCGGCCCTCCGCACAAGAGGCTCCGTGTGTTCGCCCGGAGGAAATCCATGGCGAAGTGGATGCCTTGAAGCTGGCGTCCCTCGATAGGCAGGTCGCGCGGTTTGGTGGCGCCTCCGCACAGGACGACGGCATCAAAATCCGCCCGCAATTTATCGGCGGGAAAGTCACGGCCAACCTCGGTGTTCAGGACGAACTCGATGCCTTCCTTGGCCATGAGATCGACCCGGCGCTGGACGATCGCCTTGTCCAATTTCATGTTGGGGATGCCATACATGAGCAGACCGCCTACACGATCGTCTCGCTCGAACACGCTTACGCAATGACCCGCACGATTCAACTGGGCTGCGCAAGCCAGGCCGGACGGACCGGACCCAACCACCGCGACGCGCTTGCCCGTGCGCATGGCCGGAGGTTCGGGCTGAACCCAATCCTCGGCAAATCCCTTTTCGATAATGGCGTATTCGATGTTCTTGATGGTAACAGGCGGCTGAATGATCCCAAGGACGCAAGCGCCTTCGCATGGCGCCGGACAAACCCGGCCGGTGAACTCGGGAAAATTGTTCGTCCTCAGCAGCCGCTGCAAGGCCTCGCGCCAGAGCCCGCGGTAGACGAGGTCGTTCCATTCCGGAATGAGGTTGTTGATGGGACAGCCCGAAGCCATGCCGGCCATCAGCAGGCCGGTGTGGCAAAAAGGCGTGCCGCAGTCCATGCAACGGGCGCCCTGCCGCTTCAGATGTTCTTCGGACATCGGCTGGTGAAACTCGCTCCAATCGTGGACACGCTCGGCGGGCTGTCGATCGGTCGGCAACTCGCGATTGAATTCCAGGAATCCGGTGGGCTTACCCATGTCAGTATAAGTAGTTGGCTAATTTAGCATTGACGATTTATCCGCCGCCGATGCGGGCGGCGTCATTGGCATTTTGCTCGAAGGCGGCCAGGATGGCTTCCTTGCCGCTCAGGCCCGTCTGCTGGACGCGTTTCATGGTCTGCAAGACACGCTGATAGTCCCTGGGCATGGCCCGGACGAACTTGGGAGCCAATTCATCCCAGCGAGTCAGGATGAGCCAGGCGCGCTGGCTCTTGGTATTTTCGGCGTGGCGCTGGATCATTTGGCGCACTTCGTCTTCCTCGGCCTGATCCTCGAACTGTTCGAGGACGACCATTTGGCGGTTGCAGCGCCGGGCAAAATCACCCGCTTCGTCGAGCACGTAGGCAATGCCGCCAGACATGCCGGCGGCGAAGTTCCGCCCGGTCATGCCGAGCACCACCACTCGCCCCCCGGTCATGTATTCGCAACCATGATCGCCGACGGCTTCGACAACGGCGCGAAGGCCGCTGTTCCGAACGCAGAACCGTTCGCCGGCCATGCCGCGGATGTAAGCCTCGCCACTGGTGGCGCCGTAAAAGGCCACGTTGCCGATAATGATGTTTTCCTCCGGTATGAAAGTGGTCCCCTCGGGCGGGTAAACTATGATTTTGCCTCCGGACAATCCCTTGCCCAGGTAATCGTTCGAATCCCCCTCGAGCATGAGCGTGATCCCGCGCGGTATGAAGGCGCCGAAGCTTTGGCCGGCTGAACCTTTAAAGTGAAGCCGTATGGTGTCCTCGGGCAGCCCTTCCGGGCCGAAGCGGCGCGTTACCTCGCTGCCCAGGCTGGTGCCGACCACCCGGTTGCAGTTCCGGATCGGGAGGGTGGCGCGCACGGGCTCACCGCGTTCAAGCGCCGGCTTGCAGAGGCGCAGCAGCATTTGGTGGTCCAACGACTGCTCGATCCCGTGATTCTGCCTGATCTGGCAGTACCGGCCCACCGACTCGGGCACATCGGGCTGGTAGAGGATATTCGAGAAATCCAAACCGTGCGCCTTCCAATGGTCCACCGCCTTCTTGACTTCGAGGCAATCGACGCGGCCCACCATCTCATCGAAAGTGCGGAACCCGAGTTGAGCCATCAACTCGCGCACCTCCTGCGCAATGAACCGCATGAAATGAACCACATGCGCCGGGTCGCCGGCGAAATTCTTGCGCAACCGCGGGTCCTGCGTGGCGACGCCCACCGGACAGGTGTTCAAATGGCAGGCTCGCATCATGACGCATCCCAACACCACGAGGGGCGCCGTGGCAAAGCCGAACTCCTCCGCCCCGAGCAGCGCGGCGATGACGACGTCCCTGCCCGTCTTGAGCTGGCCGTCGGTTTCGACCACGATTCGGCTGCGCAGGTTGTTGAGCAACAACGTCTGGTGCGTTTCCGCGAGGCCGAGTTCCCAAGGTATCCCGGCGTGTTTGATGCTGGTAAGCGGCGAGGCGCCCGTGCCGCCGTCATAACCGCTGATCAGCACCACGTCGGCGTGGGCCTTGGCCACCCCGGCAGCCACGGTCCCCACTCCAACCTCCGCTACCAGTTTCACACTGATCCGCGCGGCCGGATTGGCGTTCTTGAGGTCGTGGATCAATTGGGCCAGGTCTTCAATCGAGTAAATGTCGTGATGCGGCGGCGGCGAAATCAATCCGACGCCAGGCGTGGCGTAGCGGACGCGCGCAATCCAGGGATAAACCTTGTGGCCCGGCAATTGGCCCCCTTCACCCGGCTTGGCGCCCTGGGCCATTTTGATTTGTAACTCCTTGGCTTGGACCAGGTAAAGACTGGTCACGCCAAAGCGTCCGGACGCGACCTGCTTGATCGCGCTGTTCCGCGAATCGCCATTGGGATCGAGCGCGTACCGGGCCGGATCTTCGCCGCCTTCACCGGTGTTGCTCTTGCCGCCGATCCGGTTCATGGCGATGGCCAGGGTCTCGTGGGCCTCCTGGCTGATCGATCCGTAAGACATCGCCCCGGTTTTAAATCGCTTGACGATGGACTCCACCGGTTCGACTTCCTCCAAAGGCACGACCACCGGCGGGAACTTGAAACCCAACAGCCCGCGCAGGGTGCAAAGGCGCTTGGCCTGGTTGTTGATCAGGGTCGAATACTCCTTGAACAATTGGAAGTTGTTCGTCCGGCACGACTGCTGAAGCTTGTGAATCGTCTCCGGATTGAACAGGTGATATTCACCGTCGCTCCGCCATTTGTATTGCCCGCCGGAGTCCAGGGTATGTCCGCCAACCGGCAGCGCCGGAAAGGCACTCTCGTGCCGGAACCGCACCTCGTTCGCCACTCCCTCGAGATCGACTCCCTCGATCCGCGACGGGGTCCAGGTAAAGTACCGTTCGACCACGGAATGATGCAGGCCGATCGCCTCGAAAATCTGCGCGCCCCGATAGCTCTGAATGGTCGAGATGCCCATCTTCGAAATGACCTTGAGCACACCCTTGATGATCCCTTTGACGTAGTTTTTGACTGCGTCCTTGTGATTCAGGTTGGGCAACAGTCCCTGGCGGATCATGTCATCCAGGGTCTCGAATGCCAGGTATGGATTGACCGCCCCCACACCGTAACCGAGCAACAAGGCAAAATGATGCACCTCCCGCGGCTCACCCGACTCAAGCAGTAATCCCACCCGGGTCCGCGTCCCTTCTCGGATCAAATGATGATGCAGGCCGGCCACCGCAAGGAGAGCCGGGATGGGGGCGTATTCGGCGTTAATCCCCCGGTCGGACAGGATGATCATCAGGATGCCATCGGCGACGGCTTGATCGGCCCGACGGTAAAGGTCCTCCATCGCCCTGGCCAGGCCGGGGCCGCCTTCGGCGACCTTGTAAAGAATGGGCATGGTGATCGACGGAAAGCCCTCGCCATCAAGATGCCGCAGCTTGGCGAATTCCTCGTTGGTCAGGATCGGCGTCTTCAGCTTGATCCGATGACAGCTCTCGGGCTCCGGATTCACCAGATTCCGTTCCGGCCCGATATAGGTCTCCGTCGACGTGACAATCTCTTCGCGCAAGGCGTCGATCGGCGGATTGGTAACCTGGGCGAAGAGCTGTTTGAAATAGTTGTACAGGAGCTGGGGGCGGTTCGACAGCACGGCCAAGGGCGTGTCGGTCCCCATCGAACCAATCGGTTCAACCGCCAGGGTGGCCATCGGCGCCATCAAGAGACGCATTTCCTCGTAGGTAAAACCAAAGGCTTGCTGCCGCTGCAGCACGGTCTCGTGGTCCGGCTCTGGCACGTTGGGGGCATCGGGCAGCTCGTCGAGAATGACCAGGTGTTCCTCGAGCCACTGCCGATACGGCAGCTCGGTGGCGATTCGTCCCTTGATCTCATCGTCAGCCACGATCCGGCCCTCCTGGGTGTCGATCAGCAGCATCCGCCCCGGCTGGAGACGGCCCTTTTGGAGGACGCGGTCCGCCGGGAGATCCAGGACGCCGACCTCCGAGGCCAGCACCACCAGGTCGTCCTTGGTCACATAAAACCGGGACGGACGCAGCCCGTTGCGGTCGAGCACCGCGCCGATCCGGACGCCATCGGTAAAGGCAATCGACGCCGGCCCATCCCACGGTTCCATGAGACAGCTATGGTATTCATAGAAGGCCTTTTTCGCGTCCGACATCCCCTCATTATTAGCCCACGGTTCCGGGATCATCATCATCATGGCGTGGGGCAGTGAGCGCCCCGCCAAGACCAGGAACTCGAGGCAGTTATCCAACATGGCTGAATCGCTGCCGTCAGGAGCGATAATCGGAAGGACCTTGCGCAGATCATCGCCAAACAACCCCGATTCAAGCATCGCCTGCCGCGCATGCATCCAGTTGATATTGCCTCGCAGCGTGTTGATTTCGCCGTTATGGGCAAGATAACGATACGGATGCGCCCTGGGCCAACTGGGGAATGTATTCGTGCTGAAGCGGGAATGCACCAGCGCCAAGGCGGTCTCCATGGCCGGATCGGCCAGCTCCGGATAGAACTGCTCGAGCTGCTCCGCCGTGAGCATCCCCTTGTAAACCAGCGTCTTATACGAAAGGCTCACTATATAGAAATCCTGGCAGCCCTTCAAACCGGCATAGCGGATGTTGTTCTCCGCCTGCTTCCGAATCACGTAAAGCTTCCGCTCGAAGGCCAGGTCGTCCGTCAAAACCGAATTGCGCCCGATGAAAACCTGCCGCACAACCGGCTCGCCCGCCTGGGCGGTTTGCCCCAACGATGCGTTGTTCACCGGAACCGTTCGCCACCCCAATACCCGCTGACCCTCGGCCTCGATGATTTCCTCGAACAATTTTTGCGATTTGCGCCGGTCCGCGGTGTCTACCGGCAAAAACACCAGGCCCGTGCCGTATTCCTTCCACCCCGGCAGCGGAACCCCCGCCTCCGCACAGACCTGCTTCAGGAACTCATGCGGGGTCTGCAGCAATAAACCCGCGCCATCACCGGTGTTTTCCTCGCACCCGCAGGCGCCGCGATGCCTGAGGTTCATGAGCACGGTCAGTGCTTGGCGGACAATCGAATGCGACTTTCGCCCTTTGACATTCACCACAAAACCGACCCCGCAGGATTCGTGTTCGAAATGAGGATCGTAAAGCCCTTGCTTGCCGGGCGGTCTGCCTGGCCTCACCTGGTGGGTGCTCGCCTGATTATCGGTGCTCATCGTCAAATTTTGCGATTCAATACCACCAAAAATAGCGTGTTCAAACTTAATTTGCGAAAATTAAGTTTTTTTAGTTTCTCGCATCCATAGTATCCCGGGAAAAAGACGTTGGAGCAGCGCCGCTCAGCCAACCCGCTGCGGATGCGCTGTCGCGTTTACCTGGTGTCTTTTAGGCGCATTCCCGCAGGAAATCATGGGGCCCGATGGAACTTGGGCTCCCAACGAACAATTACCGGCCATCGGGAGACGCGAATTATAGTAGTTGTACTTATTATTTGTACGCGCTGCATTAGTATAATTAATTTTACTGCCCTTTGATTTGGTGCGGTTCCGTTTTCA
>JAMCZD010000006.1 GCA_023473405.1 Candidatus Omnitrophota bacterium | reverse complement strand
GGAACGGAGTTACTTGCCTCTCTGTTGCCTCTGTTTTCTCCTGTTCATTCTGGGACCCCTTCCGGACCGCAAAGAATTATGTCCTCGTGTTTAATCATAGAGTCAATTCTTGCGCCGTTGGAGCCGGTGTGAGCCGGCTCCAAGGTCTGATCTTCCGGGGCTTACGGCGTGATTTGGCCGCGAATTTCTCCGGTGGGGTTCAGGCTGGTATGGATATTCACATAAGTCATCCCATCGATGACGTTGGCCAGGTTGGTGAGGCTCAGCGTCGTCGTTCCCGACAAGCTGCCGAACGCGCCGAAAGCGCCGCCGTTGAAGGGCGCCAAATCGACCAATACCCCGGCTGGCGCGAACAGCGTAGCCGGTCCCTGAATATCGGCAGCCGTGGCGGTGCCGGACAAATCGGCATAGGTGATGTCGAAGGTCAATTGATCATTGACCAAGGCGAAGATGCCGAAGCCTGAACCGTTGCTGGCAACCGAATCCGGTCGTTCGTTGACGCCGCTCAGGGATGTCTCCATTAAGACAGGCGCGACCTGGCCGCGAATTTCACCGGCAGGATTATTGGTGGTATGGATGTTCACGTATCCCAACCCACCGAGCAACATATCGCGCTGCGCGGGAGTGATTTCAACCGAACCTGCCAACTGACCAGACGTGCCGAAAGAACCGCCGTTGAACTGTTCCAAACTGATTTCAACTGGCGCGGTCTGTGTGGTGGAAGCTGGACCGTGGATATGAGCCGCGAAGGCCGGCGAGGAGAGGTTGCTGTAAGTGATGCTGAATCGGAGGGTATCGCCTTCGAGGCTGAGGAGTCCCTCGCCGGAGCCGGTGGTCGCGGTTGGTGGAGGAATCTCGGCGGCGGCGCTGATGGCGGCGCTCAGGGGGATGCCGGTGGATTGAGGTAGGATTTGGCCACGAATCTCGCCGGCTGGGTTGTTGGCGGTGTGGATATTTACGTAAGTCATACCGGCAATCACGTCGGTTAGTTGGTCGGGTGTCAGGGTGACCGAGCCGGCCAAGACGCCATTGCTGCCGAAGGCGCCGCCATTGAATGGTTCGAGGCTGATCATTACCGGCGCGTTGCTCCCGATGGGAGCCGGTCCGTGGATGTGGGCTGCGAAGGCGTTGGTGGAGAGTTCGCGGTAAGTGATATTGAAGGAGAGTTGGTTGCCGACGAGGGTAAACTCGCCCAGGGCATGTCCGGAGGTGGCAACGGTCGGGACCTCCTGAGCGCCGCTGGCGGAGGCCTGCATCAACACTGGAGTGATCTGCCCGCGAATCTCACCAGCCGGATTATTCGCGGTATGGATGTTTACGTAAGTCAAGCCGGCCTGGATCATGGACTTCAGGTCGTCCGGAATAACGATCGTGCCGGAGAACCCGCCCGTCGCTCCGAGCGTTCCGACGGCGTAAGGCATTAAGCTTACCAAGACGCCGGCTGAACCGCTGGTATCGGCCGGGCCATGGATATGCGCCGCCGTGGCGGGACCGCTCAATCCGCTGTAGCTGATGGTGAACCGAAAGGTGTTGCCATCGAGGCTGAACAGGGCCAGGCCGGTCCCGCTTGTGGTCACCGGATTGGGACGCTCGGCGGTGCCGGAGAGGTAAGCGCTCAGCGGGGTGGGCAGTTGGTGGGCCGTGTCAGTCACGCGGAAGAACGCGGCGCTGGCTGCCAATTGAGTATCAGCTTGCTGGTTGGTCGTGAAGCCGGTGTTCATCCACGTCTCGTCGTTCAGAGAGAACTTCTTCTGAAGCGCAAATGGACCGGTGCCACCCATCCAGGAGACCGCCAAGTTCGTTCCACCCTGGTCTCGCGCGCTGACAATGGTGAGGGGAGCCGGCGGGGGAATGATCTTCAGCATGGTGCCAGTATTCCCGGCGGGACCGAGCATGCGGGAGCCGAACACGTACATCTCACCGCTGGGGTCTTGGCCGAAGCCTTTCAGCCAAAAGCCGGCGGGGCGGTCTTCGAGGCCGATGTGGAACTCTTTGATGACGTTGTTGGTGTCGAGGTAGAAGAGGCGGGCGGAAGGTCCGGCGAACGAACCCCAATCGCCAAAGACATAGCGGCCTTGCAAAGCGGGAATCTGTGAGCCCCAATATACATAGCCGCCAATAACCACGTGCCCGTCAAAGTGATCATACTCCGCTAGCGGATCGATCAGGTTCGGCGGCACCGGTCGCACCGGGCCGGTCACGACGAAACCGAAATTTGGATCGGAAGCAATCGAGTCGAACCAGAAGCTGCCTTCCTTGTTGTTCCAGCCGTAATTGCCGCCCTTGACAATGTAGTCCACCTCCTCGACGGTGTTTTCGCCGGCGTCGCCAGCGTATAGGTTTCCGGTCACCGAATCGAAACTATACTTATATGGATTGCGCAGGCCGTAGGCATAGATTTCCTGAACGGCGCTGGTCCCGACAAACGGATTGTCACTTGGGATGCCGTACTGACCGTTGGCGGAGTTAGTGCCATTGACATCGATGCGCAGGATTTTGCCGTAGATTCTCTGGAGACTCTGGGCATTTCCGTCCGGGGCAAGGTGGCCCGGACCAACGTCATCGGCGCCGCCGCCGTCACCCGTCGAGAGGTACAGGTAACCATCCGGTCCGAACATAAGCGTGCCGCCGTTGTGATTTTCATACGGTTTATCGATGCGCAGCAGCTCACGTCGAGTCGAGGGATCGACGCGGTTAGTGTTCGATGAATCGATCTGCCATTCGGCGAGCACATTCTGGCAGTTGTTGGTGCCGTTGGGGGGATTTGTGTCGGTGAAATCGGCGGGGCCGGAGACCGGTTCGGAGGTGTAAGTGTAAACCAGGGGGTGCTGGGCAAAATTAGGGTGGGTGGCCAAGCCGATGAAACCGCGTTCGTCGTAGGTGGTTTGCGCCACCAAGCGGTTGTGAACGTCGATGAAAGGAGTGGTCAAGGCGCCGGTGGACGTCACGATCCAGGCTTTGCCTGCTTGATCGTAAACAAACATGCGTCCGCTGCCGTCATCCGGCACCGCCATGCCGAGCGGCGAGGCCAGGCCATCGAGGATGGTCTTGAGCTCGATGGTGATGGGGCCTTTGGTGATGTGGTTCGTGAGCGGGTCAAGAATCTCAATGGTACCCACTGATACCGTCACCGGGGCCGACGTTGTCGAAGCCCCAAGGTTGTCGGTGGCGACGGTGGTGAGCGAGTTGCTGCCGGGGTAGAGAGTCACGGGGAGGTCATACGGACTGGTATTGACCACGCCAAGCAAGTTGGTGGCATCGAAGAATTGCACCTGGGTCACGGTTCCATCACTGTCGCTGGCGGCGGCTTGGATGGTGATATTGGCTGGCGAGATATAACTGGCGCCGTTGGTGGGACTATTGATGGCGACGGCGGGTGGCACATTGGCGCCCTGAACGGTGATAACGCCCGTCATTCCCAGAAAATAGTGGATGGCACAGAAATAAGGGAAGGTTCCGGCGGTGGTGAACGTGTGCGAGAAGGTGCCGCCGGGTTGCACGATCCCTGAATCCCATAACCCATCCGAAGCAGGCGGACTGTTGCCGCTGGTCGAGGTATGCTGGAAGGCGCCCGCATTGGTCCAGGTGACCGTGTCCCCCATGTTGATGGTGAGGTTGGCGGGTTGAAATGCATACTCGACCATTTCCACCGTTATGGTTGCGGCGCGGAGCGGAATTGAAACGGCCAATCCGACAAGACAAAGGCCGTACAACAAGCATTTTGAGTAACCTTT
Organism: Candidatus Omnitrophota bacterium; assembly: GCA_023473405.1. Lineage (GTDB taxonomy): Bacteria > Verrucomicrobiota > Verrucomicrobiia > Limisphaerales > UBA1319 > JAMCZD01. The sequence continues at coordinate 3,940 of JAMCZD010000006.1, read as the reverse complement.
CATTGGGTGAATTTCCTTTTCGAATTGAATTTACCTTAGGCTGGGCGGCGCCTTCCGGAACTCGAGGGTATCCCTTACCCCGACGCCCCCAAACATGCGTTAGTATACCACAGTCCGATAATTCCGCTACCGGGCTAAAAAGAAACACCAAACAAGACTCATCCCATCCGCGCGCCGGCGAGAAACTCGAGGGTTTAGAGCCATTAGCCGGTGGTCGAGCGAAGCGACACCACCGGTTGCCGATGAAAATGAATCCCGCATCCCGCATCCGCGCGATGCCAGAGTCCTCTGCGATCCCTCCGGGATCGGATTCCATTGGCGTTCACGTTCCGCGGGGTGGCGTTCGTGCCTCGCGCAATCCGCGGCTAATGGCTGCGATCCCTTCGGGATCTAATTCCGGCGCGCGGCAAATTATTTAAGGTTTACAATTACTGGTTACGGTAGTAGTTTAAATTTGTTGCTTGGTTGAGAAGATTGTTGAACTCGGCAAAGCCGAGGTCGGTCGGTCTGCGACTGAACATGAAACTTAAACTGGCCCATGTCGGTACGTGTTTTTTCACCCGCTCTGCCTTCTTTTTGGTTTACGTCTTTCTTGGAGAATTTGAGCGGGATTCGCGCGCCGAATCAGAAGTGGTTGCCTGGGGATTGAATGATTACGGCCAGACCAATGTCCCGTCGGGCTTGAGCAACGTGGTTGCGGTTGCCGCCGGGAGAACTCACAGTTCAGCGCTTAGAAGTGACGGTACCGTGGTGGGTTGGCCCCACGATGGGCCTCTGTATTGAACGATCCGGCGGCTACCAACACGCAGCGTTTTTACCGGGTGCGCCAGTTCGATTAAATCGCCTCAGGATAAGTCGCTAAGGCGGTGATGCACAATGAATTCACAGGTTTTCCGGACATGTTCAAAGGTTCAAAACCAGCGGATGCCAACTCGTTAGCCTCGGTCCGGCAATGCTGAACGCGCTCCTCAATGGCGTCGCCGAAATGAGCCAAGTAGTAAATAACCGGACTCTCCGAGATGTGCCGATGCTGGTCCTCGATGAGCCGCTCCGTAGCTTCCTCCTCCCGGTAGCGTTCTATGTCGTAGTAAGCAGACATTGCAGTTTCGTCGTCAGTGGGCGCGTAACCAGCCAACGTCCGGAATCAGACGCGGGGCGATTAGCGACGTCGTCTGGATTCCGCTGTTGGGGCTTCCTCTGACTCATATCGGGAAGCGTACAAATCGAGAAGCCGCCGAATCATCTTTTGATAGGCGGTATGATGCAAGCGGGCCTCGCGCTTGAAGAACTCGACGCTCGAACGGCTCAACCCGATTGTGACCTTCACGGTATCTTCCTCAAAGACCAAATCCTCTGGAGGAGGAAGGAAATCCCGGACCGCCCTCAATTCCCCCATGGGCTCATCTTTGTACTGAATCTTGCTCTTCATACAGTTTCTTTCCTTTGCGCCAATATCCGGCGCCGAAAATGCGGATGACGTTCTGCCGGTATGTAAATCGGACTGTAAGGATTCCGCCCCTAACCCGTCCGATGCAATAAAACCGGTCCTCCTCCGAGCTGTGAGCCGGATCTTCCGAAATGACACGCTTCGGATCGGCAAAGGCATACCTGGCGAGGCGAAAACCGACGCCATGCTTCTCCTGATTCAACCGATCCTTATCATCATCCCATTCGAATCGTGTCACGATTAAAGCTTACCACATCAACGAGGCTTGGCAATATAATGATACGGGTAAATGTATGTATGCAGCTCGATCGTCATGAGGCGCGCCGGGCCACTGGCGTCCGATGTGCAAACTGCTTCTATCGGTTGTATCGGGGTCGGACCAGAGCGAGTCATTGAGGTTAAGTGAGTTGTGTGTGGATATTGATAACGTCTCTGGTTTTCGAATACACGCGTCCATGCCTTTGGTTGGAGAAGAGTCCGGCTTACCGTGCGCTCGACCTCGTCCAAAAACTCCAGGCCAAGCCCGGGCGCCGCCTGTTCATAGTACTCCAGAGCATCAGCCAAGTCCTGCCGGGCGGCCGAGAGGAGTCGATAATTCATTGCTCCGGCTTTTACGAAGCTCTCGCAGCACGGATGGACCGTCCAGTGGCTCAATGTCTGCCCGACGGTATGCCGCCAATTGTTCCTCCGCCTCCCGTGTCCAGGCAGCCTCCACTTCTCGTTCCGCTTCGTCATCAAGACTGCCCAATGAGGCATCGGCCAATAATGCGCGCTCCTTTGCAGGCAACGGCATCGCCTCATGTTCAATAATCGCCTGATCCATAGCCATACGATACGGGGCCCGCCGGTGAGTGCAAGACTGGCATGCCCGGCAAACAGCGTGGCTCTCACCCGTCGCTCACTTCCCGCCCACCTTTATGGTGCCGGAGGGCTTGCGCGGTTGGATGCGCTCGCACCCGCAACTGGGCTACGACGCCTTGTTTGCCGCCAGCGCCCAGGCCCTCCAGGATTTAGCGGCTCAATTCCGCGGCGTCTGGGCGCCCAACTGGGGATGCTGGGCGTGTTGCACACCTGGGACCCGAGGAATTGATCCGTCGCTTCTTGCAGCATGTGCTGCCGAGCGGGTTTCATCGGGTCCGCCGCTTTGGCTGGCTGCATCCTTCGGCCAAGGCCAAACGCGAACACATTCAGGCATTGCTGGCGGACCGCAAGGTCGAGTCGACCGGCCCAGTTTGCATGGGACCGGAAGGTCCGGACGAGGAGTTTGATCCGTTTGATTCGCTGGAAGCAGCGGAGACCTTTGATGAGGTGCAGACTTTGGCCTGCGTCAGGGCCACGGTTCTGCCTCCCCGCTGTCCCCGGTGCAACCGTCCCATGCAGTGCATTGGCCATTGGCATCGCGGTCAACTGCCTGTGGCTCCCTCCCGCGATCCACCGTGACCTCTGTTGCTCGCGAACGGATGCCGTTTCACACAAGGGCTTTCCTCGTGAACCGAAGAGGTCTGTCCAGCGGGGGGGGGAGCCATGCTGCGGCCCGGTTTGGTGCGGTCAGGCTCATTCGCGCTGGAACTCTTCCCTTCGATGCTGTTAGCATGCCGGGGTGTAAGGCTGGCTTAGCTGGAATCCATTCTTCGAGCCAGCAGAGCCGCACACACTTTCCGCAAAGGAAATGCCGCCCCTATGTCCAACCGGGGAATGCAAAGAACGCGGGAGGCTGTTTACCTTGTTGCCAATCCGAGGCCCACTACCCGCCTCCCGCGTTCTCTACATTCCTTTTAATGTTAGGCGACTTTTTCATAATCTGCTATCAGGTCTGAAATCTCCTTTTGGGTTGTTTTCAAATGACCAACCAAAGATACGTATCTTTGCTGCCCCAGTCCACCTTGAGCGAATATGGAACCAACCTGGGCAAGTCGTCCGTTATTCGATACGATGCATGCCATTTTTCCTCCTTGTCTCAGAGCTGCCATTTTGGCAATATCGGCTCGCAATGGGAAAGCAGATACTCGCCGGATTATCCCTGCTTTGCCTGGCGCTGGGCATGCCGCGGTCAAGCGCCCAGAGCCCGGGTCGGATAAGCACCAGACGTGAAGGGCCGCGGATCACGATCTCGTGGGCTAGCGTGGCGGGCAGGCGTTACGAACTCGATTCCACCACCAACCTGGCCAGTCCCTGGCAGGCAGTGGCCACCGAGCCCAATCAACTTGTAGCCAGCGGGAATCAATTATCATACATCGTCAGCATCGAGAATCGCGCACAGTTTTACCGCGTGGCGGAGTTGGCGGAGCCGCCCGAAGGTTTCTGGCTCTCGGTGGTGAGCCCGGGTGGCACGCAGGTCATCGCGGGACAGCCGGTCCAGATAGAGGTCCGAGCCTCTCACAACGCGCCGCTTGCGGGGGTTGCTTTTCTGCTGGCGGCCACCTGCCCCGATGGATCGAGCGCGGGGATGGTTCGCACACATTCACCTGGAGCTTGCCCTCCTTGTCCGTGGTG
>JAMCZD010000411.1 GCA_023473405.1 Candidatus Omnitrophota bacterium | reverse complement strand
ATCCTCGCCGGCCGCCGCATCAACGACGGCATGGGCGCCTATATCGCCGGGCGGGTGCTGAAGCTGCTCGCGCACAAGGGCATCAATCCCGTCGGCGCCCGCGTTCTGGTGCTGGGGACGGGGGGAGCCGGGCGCGTGGCGGCGCTGAAGCTGGCCTCCGAGGGGGCGGCACAATTGCGGCTGGTCAACCGGACGGTTGCCAAGGCCGCGGCGTTGGCAAAGGAGATTCGGCGGCGGCATCCGGCGGTTGACGTTGCGGTGGGTTATCCCGAGGGCGAAGTTGATCTCGTGCTGAATGCGACCTCTCTCGGATTGGAGCCCGGCGATGCCTTGCCGTTGGACGAGAGGTGTTTCTCCCTGCGGCAGGCAAACGCGATTTTTGACATGGTGTATCGTCCGGCGGAGACGCCCTTGCTGCGGCGGGCCCGGGCGGCGGGTTGCCGCGTGGCCAATGGACTTGGCATGCTGCTTTACCAGGGGGCCAAGGCCCTGGAATTGTGGTCCGGCAGACCGGCACCCCTCGCCTTGATGCGCCGGGCTTTGGAGGCCGATGTATATGTTTGAGCGACAGGTTTGGGCCGCGGTCCCGTTTCATTTTTGGTCGTTGGTTTTTTTTGTTGTCGGCAGCGTGGTTGGCAGCTTCCTCAATGTCTGCATCCACCGGTTGCCGCGCGAAGAGAGCATTATCTCCCCGCCTTCGCACTGCCCGCACTGCAATTATCATATCCCGTGGTACTTGAACCTGCCGTTGTTCACCTGGATTTGCCTGCGCGGCCGGTGCGCCAACTGCGGGGCCCGGATTTCGTTCCGTTATTTCCTGGTTGAGTTGCTCACGGCTTCCTGTTTTTTGAGTTGCTGGATCGTTTTTGGCAGGCAATCGGCTGGTTTGGCCCTGGTTTATTGCCTGGCGCTGTCGGGTTTTATCGTGGCGACCTTTATCGATTTTGAGCACTTCATCATCCCGGACCAGATCACCCTGGGCGGCATTGCGGCCGGGTTTCTTTGTTCCTTCGTCGTGCCCGCGTTGCATGGAGTGACCAGGCCGGCGCCGTCCCTCGAGCGGAGTTTCTGGGGCATTGCGGTGGGGGCGCTCCTGGTTTACGGGATATTGAGGGCGGCCAAGGTTTTTTTTGGACGCCAGAAGGTGAATCTGCCGCCCGATACCAAGGTTATTTTCGGCGAGGAGGGCCTGAAATTGCCCGACCGCGAAATACCTTATGAGGAATTGTTCTATCGCAAATCGGACGTCCTTCAGCTCCACGCCAAAACCGCCCGCGTGGATGAGCGCGTCCTCGAGGATGTCCCATTGCGCCTGACGCCAACCCTGCTCGAAGTCGGAAACGAAAGGTTCAAACCGGAAGAAGTGACGAATCTCGAAGTGGTGACCGACCGGATGGTGCTTCCGCGGGAGGCCATGGGTCTGGGAGACGTCAAATTCATGGCGGCCATCGGTGCCTTTCTCGGCTGGCGCGCCGTTATCTTCTCGCTCATGCTCAGCTCGGTCATCGGTTCCGCAGTCGGGCTCGCCCTGATCGCGTTTCGCAAAAAGGATTGGTCGAGCCGAATTCCCTATGGACCGTATATCGCCATAGCCGCTGCCATTTGGATTTTTGCCGGCCGCCGATTGGTGGCCTTGTGGTTGGGTCGAGTGTAACCTGAACCAGTCCCAAAACCCGATTCGATTCACTTAACGAGGAAAGACAAAATCCATTTCCTGCCTTCCTGCTTTCCTCAGAGACGGTCGCTTTTCCGAATTGACCGCCGGTTGTTCACGGTATAAAAACCGGCGTGATTACGAACCGGCGCAATGAGCTTGTCGCACGGCCTGCCTCTCCGTTCGGGACTGGCATAGGCTGCCGCCGGGCTGAAAGCGTCGGCGTTCACATGACCTTCAAACCAAGCTTTTTCTCCTTTTATGAAAAAGAAAACCTTTCCCACCCGGGAAACTGTTAGCCGTCGCGAGTTTCTGCGCGACAGCGCCCTGTTTACCGCCGGATTGGCCGTTGGCAGTCGGGCGGTCCTGGCCGCCGGCGCTTCCGACAAACCGCTCAATTACAACGAAAAAATGGAATACCGGCGCTGCGGCAAGACCGGCTTGATGGTCTCGTGCGTCTGCCTAGGCGGCCATTGGAAACGGCTCGATACCGTGGTTGCGGATTTAGGCGGAGACGTTTTCAACATGAGCGTTCTGGACAATCCCGCTTTTATCCAGAACCGGCATGACATTGTCAGCCGATGTATCGACGAAGGCATAAATTACATCGACGCCTGCATTGGCGCGGAAGTCATGGCCTATAGCAAGGCCCTCAAAGGCCGGCGCGACAAGATGTATCTGGGTTACTCGTGGTACGAAAAAGAGATGCGCTTCGATGGATGGCGCACTGCCGATAAACTCCTCGAAGGATTCAATGCCGGTTTGAAGGCCGCCGGTCTTGATTATGTTGATCTCTGGCGCATTACCTGCCACGAGCAGGGTGGAAATCATACCTTCCACGATTCCGAGGAGGTCGCCGCCGCGCTCGATACCGCCAAAAAGCAGGGCAAGGCTCGCTTTACTGGCATCTCCTCACATGACCGCCCCTGGCTCAAGATGATGATCGAGGAATTCCCCGACCAGATTGAAGTCGTGGTCACCCCCTACACCGCCAAGAGCAAGGTGCTCCCCGCCGATAGCCTGTTCGATGCCGTGAAGAAATGCGATGTCGGGGTGTTCGGCATCAAGCCATTTGCCAGCAACTCACTTTTCAAAGGCGACAGCGCCCTCGATAGCCCCGATGCCGAAGAGGACGATCGACGCGCCAGATTAGCGATCCGCTATGTCCTCGCCAACCCCGCCATCACCGCTCCGATCCCCGGCCTGATCAATCAGCACCAGGTCGAAAACGTGGTGAAGGCCGTCCAGGAGCGGCGTGAGCTGGATACCAAGGAGGCTGCCGAACTGGAGAAGGCCGCCAGCGAGGCCTGGGCCAGATTGCCCGCCGATTATCAATGGCTCAAGAAATGGGAATACGTGTAACCAATCCGGCCTAAAAACTTGAATCGCAAAATCAATTGCGGTAAAAAAAACAAATCGCGCCCCGAAGGTCTGAAACAGAAAACCATCGAGCCGCGAAAATGCAGTTTAAATCTCTAACCTATGAAAAAGCAGACTCTACGGACTTGGGCCAAGATGGCCTTGACGTTGGCATTGTTAAGTAGTTTGGCGGTTTGCGCCTGGGCGCAAACGCCCAAACGCTTGCTCGTGGTCTCAGTGACCAAAGGCTTCCGACACGATGTCATTCCCAGTGCCGACCAAATGCTGGCCGATCTCGCCCAAATGTGCGGCAAATTCACCGTCGATTACGTGCGAACGGATGATGACATGAGCAAAAAGATGACGACCGAGGCCCTGAAGGACTACGACGGCGTCGTTTTCAATAATACCACCGGCGACCTGCCTATCCCCGATCCCGATGCCTTCCTCGAATGGATCAAGTCAGGCAAGGCCTTTATCGGCTTGCACGCCGCCGCTGATACCTTGCCCAATTTCCCGGCTTACACCGAAATGCTTGGCGCCCATTTCAAAACCCATGAAGCCCAAGTCGAAGTCGAGGCCCTGAATCAAGACCCTTACCATCCCGCCACCCGGAATTGGGGGCCTTGCATCCGGGTTTTTGACGAGATTTACCAATTCAAGGATTTCCACCGCGACCAAGTACACGGTCTTTTGACCATGGATAAGCATCCAAACAGCAAGATTCCCGGTGATTACCCCATTTCATGGTGCAAGGCTTACGGTCAAGGCCGCGTGTTCTATACCTCTCTGGGCCATCGCATTGATGTGGTGAATCCCAATACCCCGGCCGATTACCAGCGCTTGAATTCACCGGAAGTGGCCTTGGAATATCGCCAGCACGTCCTGGGCGGCATCCTCTGGGCGCTCGGCATCGAAGAAGGCAGCGCCGAACCCCAAAGCACCGCTTACAGCGTGAATCCAAGGGAACGACGGGAAGGTTTCGAACCGTTGTTCGACGGGGTTGACCTCTCCGGTTGGCACTTGCGCCATGCCGATGGCCGCGATAGTTGGAGCGTTCAGGACGGCATGCTCGTCAACCAAGTCACCAAAGATGAGCACGGCACTGACCTGGTGTCGGACCGCAAGTTCAAGGACTTCACCGTTCGCTACGAATACATGATCCCCAAAGGCGCCAACAGTGGCTTCTATCTCCGTGGACGTTATGAGATTCAGATTCTTGATGACTATCCCGGCCACAGCCTCTCGCCCACCAGCGACGGGTCCTTCTACAATTTCGCCGCCCCTTCAAGCTTCGCCTCGCGCGAACCCGGACGTTGGAATCAAGTCGAAGCCACCATTCGTGGCAACCGCGCCACCGTCATTCTTAATCACGTCAAAATTCACGATGACGTCGAGTTGACCCGTCCGACCGGCGGGCAATTGGACAACGACGTTGACCAACCCGGTCCCATCTTCCTCCAGGGTGACCATGGATGCGTCGCCTTCCGCAATATCCGAATCAAGGGTCTAAATTAAGCGGAACTGGCTCCAATCACATCGGCCAGCCGCCGATGGTCAGTTATTCTTGCATGGGCCGGCCTTCGCGCCGGCCCAACGCCTGTAGCGGTTTCCAAAAACTATGAAAAAAGACCCAATCCAGAACGAATGGAATCGCCGCGATTTCCTCCGCGATAGTTCCTTGGCAGCCATCATGACGCTCATGGGCGGTCTCGAGCTCAAGGCCGCCGAAAAAACCGATGATCCAGGGGATAAACCAGCCGGACCGCCGGTTAAATGCGCGGTGGTTGGTTGCGGACCCTGGGGACGTGAGATCTTGAAATCCCTGTCCACGCTTTCAAATGCCCCCGTGATCGCGGTCTGCGATACCTACCCGGCCTTTCAACGCCGGGCGCTCGAGTCCGCCCCGCAGGCGAAATCATTCGACGATTACCGGAGAGTTCTCGAACAAAAGGACGTCCAGGCCGTGCTGGTGGCCACGCCATCCCACCTGCACCGGCAGATCGCCGTTGACGTCCTACAGGCCGGCAAACATCTCTATTGCGAAGCCCCCTTGGCCACCACCCTCGAGGACGCCCGCGCCATCGCCAAAGCCGCCTTGGCCGCTCCCAAGCAGATGTTCCAAGCCGGTATGATCTTCCGCTCGAATCCTATCCACAAACATGTCCTGCAATTCGTCCGGACCGGCGCCATGGGCAAGAACAACATGCTCGCAGCCCAATGGCATAAAAAGGAGAGCTGGCGCCGCAAAGCGCCTACGCCGGAACGCGAACGCGCCATCAATTGGCGCCTGGATGCGTCAACCTCAATCGGCTTGATGGGCGAGTTGGGCATCCATTCGCTCGATATTGCCAGTTGGTATTTGATGGCGCGCCCCGTTTCCGTGACCGGTTTTGGGGAGGTCCTGGCCTGGAATGACGGACGGAATGTTCCGGACACCGTCCAAGCCATTATCGAGTTCCCCGGCAACATCCGCATGATTTACGACGCCACCCTCGGCAATTCCTTCGGGGGCGCTTGCGAAACCTTCTATGGGACTGAAAGCGCCATTGTGATTCGCCAAAATCGAGCGTGGATGCTCAAGGAAACCGATGCCCCTTTGCTCGGCTGGGAGGTCTATGCCCGCAAGGAAGCATTCACCCCCACGAAAGAAACCGGCATCGCCCTCGTTGCCAATGCCACCCAACTCCTGGCTCAAGGCAAGGAACCAGCCGAGACCGCTGCCAACAGCGAGCCTCCCCTGCATTACGCCTTGGAAGAATTCATTGCCAACATCAACGAATCCAAAGCCCCCTCCTGCAGCCCCAACGATGCCTTCAATGCCTCCGTCCTCGCCATCAAGGCGAACGAAGCCATCTTCAAAGGCGCGACCATAACCTACGAAAACCAATGGTTCGCTTAGCCATCAGCCATCAGCCATCAGCCACCAGCCATCAGCCATCAGCCATCAGCCATCAGCCATCAGCCATTAGCTATTAGCTGTCAGCCATCAGCCATCAGCCATCAGCCATCAGCCATCAGCCATCAGCCATCAGCCATCAGCTATTAGCTATTTCTCCGCCCCCGCCAGCAAGGTTTGGAAGTGAGGCGGCTGGTCCTCGTGCGCCACGATGGTGATTTCAATTTTTTTGAACCCGGCTGCTTCGAGCCATCGGTGCAGGTCGCTTTCCGCAAAGCCAAGCCAGAAATCACCGTATAGCTCGCGCGCCTGGTCGAAGTTGTGCCGCAAAAGATCGAGAATCATGATCTGGCCGCCCGGACGCAAGATTTGATGGGCCGACTGGATCGCTTGAGCTGGATTCTTGGCATGGTGGAGCGCCTGGCTTAGGATCGCCAGGTCCACGCTATTGGCCTCGATGGGGGGCGTCTCAAGATTCCCCAGGCGGAATTCGAGGTTCTTGATCCCGTTCCGCCTGGCCTTGGCGATGCCAAAGCGGACAATCTTCTCTGAGTTGTCCACCGCAATCACATTTCGGGCGCGGCGGGCCAACAGTTCGCTGATGAGCCCCTCGCCGGACCCCAAATCGGCGATCACCAGGGGCGGCAGAATCCGCAACACCAAATGCCCAAAGGCCTGCCACGACCGCCCGGGGCCGTAGCTGCGGTCGAACCGGCCCGCCACTTGGTTGAAATAAAGCTTCGCCTGCTCCTGGCGCAGCGCGAGGACCCGCTTCAGATTGAGCTGATCAGCGGCATGCTCCGGTATCTCCCGCGCCCCGGCAACCGCCAATTGGATGAAGTCGCGTGCCGAGGCGTCCGCGTGCGGATTGAGTTTGTAGAAGGTGCGTTTTCCTTCCCGGCGAGATTGCAGCAGCCCGGCTTCCTGGAGCAGTCCCAGGTGCGTCGAAATGCGCGATTGGCCCATGCGCGTGATTTCCTGCAGTTCATAAACCGACAACTCGCCCCGCTCGAGGAGCGCTATGATCCGCAAGCGGGTGGGATCAGCCAGCGCTCGCAATGATCTCAATATGTCAGCCATGCTTGTCCGAATTTTGTTTTATTTCCCAGTTGACGAGGAACTCGGACACGATATATCTTCCCATCCCGATACGTCAATATGACATTTTAGGCTCGATTTGATGATTTTGACATGACCAAGACTTACATCTTTTCGTCCGAGTCCGTAGGCGAAGGCCATCCGGACAAGGTTTGTGATACGATCTCCGATGCCGTTTTGGATGCCTGTCTGGCCCAAGACCCGCTGAGCCGTGTTGCCTGCGAAACCTATGCCAAGTGCAATTTCGTGATCGTTGGCGGTGAAATCACCAGCCGGGCCAGGCTCGATTACAATGCGATAGTCCGCGAAGCGATCCGGTCCATCGGCTATGTGCATGATGACGACGTGTTTCACGCCGATCGCGTTTGCATCATGAACGTGGTTACCGGCCAGAGTCCGGACATTGCCCAGGGTGTGGACGCTCGGGAGGCTGAGGGAAAGGACACGAGCGAACAGGGGGCGGGCGACCTCGACAGGCCTGCCGGCCAGCCCACGCCAGAGCCAGATACCGTCGTCGCGCACGAAAAGCAAGCTCTTGCCGTCGGCGGACCAGGTCGGCACGGCCGCTCCCGTACCCAAGGCGAGCGTGGCCGTCGAGCCGTTGCTCGGGCGGTAGAGCTTGAGCTGTAGCGAGCCGTACCAGGCCTCGACCATGGACTGGCCGAAGCCGGC